>DATNIO010000073.1:0-17438 GCA_035604385.1 Verrucomicrobiia bacterium
CGCTCCGGTCGCCCTCCGGGCTCCCTCCGCGTCCTCCGCGCAAGAAACACCCAAGGAATCGAAAGACCCAGTGTAAAGGATGTCCTGGCAACGACTGTAAATGATGTCTTGGCACTTTACACTTCAGGCGGGCACTTTGGAGACAGGCACATGCCCGCCTGAAGGCGGGCGCTACACAAATCAAAACCGAGTTCTCACGCAGACTCTTTGGGGGCGTTGGTCAGGCAGGAATTCAGCTCACCTCATTCTGAATGGTCCAAGGGCTGTTTGAATCTGCAGCGGGCATCGGAACGGGAATTGCACTTAGGTATGCGGGCGCCTGGAATTACAAAATCTCCAGCGTGAAAAACTCTGGACCCAGCCCCTGGCGCCTACGAGGCAATGTGCTCGTATGTGGTTTGATTTCAGTAGATTGGTGGATGAGCCGAGCTCGAGCGTAAGGTAGACATTGGTGTAAAGACTGGGGGAAGTGTCTCCATATGGAGACTCGGAGATTCTCCCCGTGTCTCTTTTTATCTGTTGAGTGTGGCGGGAAGATGCAGGTTTGTTGAGACTTTTTCGAGCAGCGGTTTTGCGGCCTGTAGCGTGCGTGCAAACCTGATGGAGTGAGGTTCGGTCGACAATGGGAGAAGTAATCGTGACACGGAGAAGTGAAGCGGGACAAACCCTGGCGCTTGTGGCGATTTGCATGGTGACTTTCCTGGCTGCCGCGGGCCTGGCGGTGGACATGGGTTATATGCGCTATGAAAAGCGGCTGATGCAGTCCGCCGCCGACAGTGCCGCCCTGATCGCCGCGACCGACGCGAATCTCGGCGAATCGGGTTCGGCTGCCGCAGACGCACAAGCCGTCGCCACGGCGAATGGATTTCAGAATGGGGTTAACAGCGTCGTTGTATCCATCACAAATCCCGGCAACGTCACGCTTGGGACTGCTTACCAGGTCACCATTCAGCAGACATTGCCCACCTTCTTCATGCAAATCGAGAACATTCTTACTTCGACAGTATCTGCTTCCGGAGAGGCTACCATCGGGACCTCGCCGGGGTGCATTTATGCCCTGCAGACAGGCGGCGCCGGCCTGACTTTGAACGCAGGAATCAACGCGCCAAATTGCGGGATTGTCGACAACGGACCGTTGAACGGGGTCGGGGACATCGGCGCCGCATCGATTGGTGTATACGTGCCCGGCGGCGGCTACGGCGGCGTGGCCACGATTGCTCCTGTCCTAAATATCGCGCAACCTGCGGCGGATCCACTGGCATATATGTCGCCCCCGCCCACTGCGCCTTGCACTATGCTTGGCCCGATAAACGCGACCTCGGGGCCCCTCATGAATGGGGTGGTTGAACTGGGCCCGGGCACTTATTGCGGAATTTTGATCGACACCGGCGGAATTGTAACCTTCGACTCCGGCATATACAATTTAACACAAACAGGATTGACGATCCAAAACACCGGAACTGCGACAGGCGCTGGAGTGACTTTTTATAACGGGCCGAGTTCGACTGCGATCACCTTCAGTGGCACCGGTTCAATTACGTTGTCGGCCCCGACTTCGGCTGGAACCCTCCCGGCAAATATTCTTTTTTATCAGGACCCCGGTAACCCATCTGCTGCGGACCTGAGCGAGGGCGGAAGCCCCAGTGCGAATGTGACACTCATCGGGACGCTCTACTTTCCGAATGCGCCATTGACCATCGTCGGTTCCTTGAATCCGAATCAGAATTCGCTGGTGGTCGCCCAGAGCGTTACAGTTGCCGGGACCCTGCAATTGAACGCGGACTCGACTTCACCCGCGCTGGCCCCGGGGGGATCTCCATTGGTAAATGTCTCATTGGTGGAATAAATATGAAATTAAACCAGCTATCGAATAACAACAATCTCCGCGGCAATCAACGCCATGCGGTCACACCAGGGATGCAGCGTGCACGAAAGCAAAGAGGGCAGGCCATGGTCGAGCTGGCTATCGCCTTGCCGATTCTTCTGTTGCTCACGCTTGGTGTAATTGAATTCGGGCGAGCCGCTTACTTCAGCATCGAAGTCTCCGAGGCCGCGCGGGCCGGCGCCCAGTACGGGTCCCAAAGCCTTGCCGATGCGGCGAACTCGCCCAACATCACTCAAGCAGCCCTGAACAGCGTCCCGGATATTAGCTCCGGTAGTATGACAGTGACCGGTGTAAATCAATCTTGCGTGTGTCCCGGGACCGTTGCGGTGACCAGCGGCCCTTGTGCGGGGCCGCTGGGATGCCCTTATCCCCTGGTGTATTTGACTGTCACAACGAACTACCCTCTGAGTACTTTGTTTCAGTACCCTGGGCTTCCCACCAGTTTCAATTTGAATGGCTCCGCCACGATGCCGGTGCAACGCCAATGAGCGCCATTCACAAACTCGGAGGGGCCATGGATATGGAGAACAAGACCGCGTCGATTCGCTTCCTGCCCGCGCGCGCTCGAAAACGGGGAGAGCGCGGAGCCACGATCCTCGAATTCGCGATTGCGTTGGTCCTCACCTTCGTGCTGATATTCGGGATGATCGACTTCGCGCGCGCCTTGTATTCCTATCACTTTCTTTCCAACGCGGCGCGAGAGGGCGCGCGTTTTGCAAGCGTAAGAGGCGCGTCTTGCGACCCTTCTGCTGTCACTCCCTGTTCCGCAAACTCTGGGGACATTCAAACCTTTGTTCAGCAGATTGCTCCGCAAGGAATTGACTCCACTTCGGTAACAATCAACCAAAATGGCAGCTTCCTTTACCCGAATCCAAACAACTTGCCAATCTGCGGTACAACGCCAAATTATCCAGGGTGTACGGTTCAGGTACAAGTAAACTACCCGTTTAACTTTATTTTCCCCGTGAGCTTCTACAACTCCAGTCCCGTTTCGTTTCAGGCGGCCACGATCAACATGAGCAGCACGTCTCGAATGACCATCTCGCGGTAAGCAAATTTTTCCGTCGTCTTCGGCGCGGCCGATTGCCTTGGAGGCCGGGACTTCAGTCCCGACGAAAAGCTTCGCCAATTAGATCGACGTCTTCCGGCGCTCGCTGCGGCGAGCGCCGGCCCATGCTAGCCCAGGGCAACGCCCTAGGTTTCCGAATCGATCGAATGCGGTGCGTCATGAAGGGGCGCAGGATCCCCTCCGCCCTTTCAGGGCGGAGAGCTATGGTTCGGCACTTTACCCGGGGCGTTGCCCCGGGCTAGTTACCTCCGCGCCGTTGGCGCGAAATCGTGGCGGCGAATTCAAGCCGAGGAAACTGCCTAAACAGGCTGCGGAAAAAGTCAGTCAGGGATCGGTTTTTGTAGCACAGCCACTCTTGGCTGTGCGGGTTTTGCAGCACTTAGCAAAGGCACACAGCCAAGTGTGGCTGTGCTACCCGGCTTCTTCCGCAGCCTGTATATGGAATTATGAAGATACGTTCTAGTTGGAAAGCTTCAGCGAGTCGAAAAATCTCTGAACGTTTTTGGAATCGACCTTTTGACCAGCCGTCTCTACCGTAAGAATAACCATCCGTTGCCCATCAGCAATTAGGCGCGTGTTGAGAAGCAAACCGGCCGCAGAGCGGGCCTCGATATCTCGGCCTTGGTGGCCGTCAACCTGGATGCGCCGCTCGTCGAGCAGAGCCCCGTGTACGCCAGCGATACCTCCATCTCGCGCGAGATTGAGTACTTCCTCGACTGTTTTGCTGGCGAATCTTGAGTCATCGTGATACGTGAAGATGTACGCGGTTGTTTTGTTCGGAGTGGCAGCAACCATTTTCACGACAGCAGTTCCGCCGCCATCCAGTTGCGCTTGAAGATCCGAAACTCCAGGCTTACTCGGAAATTTTAGGGAGAAGCTCCCACTTGGGTCGCTGTACGTCTGCCACCAAAAGGATCCGAAGCGCTCGGGATGAAAAATGAACGTGACAACGAGCATGCCGAACGTAAATCCGGCAACCCGTGTTGCGATAGATTTCATGAATGGCATCCACGACGATCCGGCATTCCAGAAAATCTAGTCGCCGGAGGAAGTAACCTGCGCCGGGGCCTCTGTTTGCGGGACGAGCGAGGAAATCTCCAGCTGATCGCCTACTTTCGTCCCGGTCCGATAGATCGTGTGCGGCGGCAGCTCCAGGACGCTGGACGCTTTCAAGGAAACCCTGGAGATGCGAAACGGCCGCACGTACTCCTCCGCGTGGACAACTTCCTTGTCCTTGCTAAGAAAGAGCAAATCGATCGGAAACATCATCCCGATCGTGTGCACGCCGCGCGAAGGCACGATCCACAGACCCGTGCCTACCTTGGCCCACCGCTTCGTTTTACCGAGCAGCCCTACGAGACGGCGCACATAACTGTCCGCGACGATCGCCTCCGTTGCGACGAACGCCTCACGGGTCCGGTTATAGACATACACTGTGCCCTGTCGCTGGTTTTTCACCACCGAAGTTCTCCCATTGTGTCCCCCAGTTTGTTTCCAAATCGATTGGTACTTCTACTCAATCGCCTTATTTCGACGGCGCCAAATGATAATGAAAAGCACCAGAACCGCCCCAATGCCGCAGCCCAATCGAATCATGGTTTCCATTTGTATTCTCCTTTATTTCTTTTGCTTCCTTCGTTCCTAACGTGCCGTGCAACCTACGCGCCCGCGAGCGGCGCTTCACTTAAAAAGCGGAAACAGCGTTTTCTTGACGATAATTACGGCCGGGCCCAAAATCGTGAGTAACAGCGCTGGAAAGATAAAGAACACCAGAACCGGGACCATCTTCACGCTGACCTTGGCGCTCATCTCTTCCGCGCGCTGGCGCCGCTTGGTGCGCAATTCATCCGAAAAGGTACGAAGGGATTGCACGATACTCGTGCCAAAACGATCCGTTTGGGCCAAAATCGCCACGAGCGCCTTGATATCATCGAGACCTGTGCGGTGGGCCAAGTCCCGCAGCGCGTCGAGCCGGGTCTTTCCAACGCGCATTTCCAGACTGACCATATGTAATTCCGCGCTCAACTCCGGATGGACGATTGCAATTTCGTCGGCCACTTTCAGGAGCGCCTGGTCCAAGCCAAGACCGACTTCGACGCAGATCACCATCAGGTCCATGGCATCCGGAAGACTCAATCGGAGGCGCTTTTGGCGGGCCTTGATTCGGAGGATGAGCCATATTTCAGGAATCATCCAGCCCAGGAGCAATGCCAACAAGACGAAAGCGATCGGATTAATGCTGACGAGACCCGTCCAGATGACGACCACAGGCACAAGGACGATAAAAAACAGCCGCGCGCCTCTGACTGCCATCACCGCATTTTCGCTGCGATATCCGGCCCGAATTGCAAGAAGCTCGTCCTGGGACGCCTTTTTCCCCTTCGGTGGCGGCCAGATTTTTCCAATGGCGACGAAAACGTTTTCCGCCCGGTGCGAGCCCATAGCAGACTCATCTTTTTCGTCCACCGCACCGGCAGGCCTCAGCGCACGCGACAGCCGGCGGCCAATATCCACCGTCTGCGGACTGGACGCGTAGACCAGCGCCATCAGAACCCCGACGGCTAACAGGAAGATGATAAATGCGGCAAAGAGCATTTCCGCGTGTCCTTTCTAGACCTCGATCGTCACGATTCGCCAGAGAAGGATGGCGCCAATCAATTGCATGAGCGCCGCGAGCCCCAGGAGCATGGGACCTATCGGATCGCTAAATAGTACTGTTTCGTAATCATGTGCGACGGACAGCATCAGCCCCAGCATGGCGAACGGCAGCAGGATCAGGATTCCCGCCGTCAGGCGCCCCAGAGCCGTTTTTGTTTTGACATCCCGATAAATGCGAAAGCGCTCCCGGATCACACGGGACAGCTGATCCAGGATCTCGGCAAGATTTCCGCCGCTGTCCTTTTGAATGATCAGCGCCGTGACCAGAAAACGAACGTCGATCAAGGGCACTCGATCGGCCAGATGCTCGAGCGCATCCCGAACGGGGATTCCGTAATTCTGTTCTTCAAAAGTGATGGCAAATTCCCCCGCGATCGGTTCCGGAGATTCTTGAGCGATCAATTCCAAGGCCGAAGTGAAGGCATGGCCCGCGCGCACCGCGCGGCCCAGCATGTCCAACGCATCCGGGAAACGCTCTTCAAACAGATTCAATCGTTTCCGGCGCGTGAAGGCCACCACGGCCAGAGGCAGCAAAGACGCCAGTAGACCCGCTGGAAGCGCCAGATAAATGGGGACATATTGGACGACGATGAGATACGTGAAGAACGCGATCACGACGCTCAGCAGGAAAAGCTTGGCCGGCTTTGTTTTCAGGCCGGACTGTGCAATAAAGTTCCGCGCCCAGCCCGCCCCCGGCGCGTCCGCCAGGAATCGATGCAACACCGGAATCGTGCTGAACATTTCATCGCGGACCAGCTTGAGATCCGCGGCGATGCCCGTCCAATTCTGGGCCGCGCGCAACTGCTCGATTCGTCCCCGAACCACTTCTTGCGTCGTTTCGCCCGCATACAAAACCCATATGCCCAGGATAATAGCGGCCGTCACGCCGAACGTGATTCCTGAGACCATCCAGATCATTTCGAACTCCTTTCCGCCAGCTCAGAAGTGAAGAAGCGGTCGATCGCCCCTTCGAGCTTGACGAGTCTTCACAATGGGGCCCGATTTCACCGGTCCCGAGTCGCCTGGAACAAGGTCGCGGGTAAAGTGATTCCGGCCACAGCCAGCTGCTCCGCGAACTTGGGACGCACTCCAGTCGGTCCGAACTCTCCGAGAACTTCCCCGGTTTCGAGGACTCCATGTTTTTTGAAGGAGAAAATTTCCTGCATGGTGATGATGTCTCCTTCCATTCCCGTAATCTCGCTGATGCTGGTTAACTTGCGAGTTCCATCGCTGAGGCGGCTTACTTGAATGACGACGGAAATCGCCGAGGCGATTTGGCGGCGAACGGCAATGGTGGGGATATTCAAATTAGACATCGCTACCATGGTGTCCAAACGGGCCAGGGCATCCCGTGGAGAGTTGGCGTGAACTGTCGTGAGAGACCCATCGTGGCCCGTATTCATGGCCTGCAACATATCGAGGGCTTCCTCTCCGCGTACCTCGCCGATGATTATGCGGTCTGGACGCATTCTCAAAGAGTTCATGACCAGTTGCCGCTGTTGAATGGCGCCCTTGCCTTCAATGTTGGGGCGCCGTGTTTCCAATCGGACGACATGCTCCTGATGCAGCTGCAATTCCGCCGCGTCCTCGATCGTCACAATTCGCTCTCGATTGGAAATGTAGGAGGACAACACGTTGAGCAGAGTAGTCTTGCCGGCTCCGGTGCCGCCGGAGATGACGATATTCAGCCGCGCCTTAACGCAGCCAATCAACAAGTCCAACATGGGTTGTGTCAACGAGCGATTGAGGACCAGATCGTCGGCTCCCAATCGTTCATGGCCGAAACGCCGGATCGAAAGGCATGGGCCGTCCAGCGCCAGGGGTGGAATGATGGCATTCACACGCGAGCCATCGGCAAGCCGTGCATCGACCATCGGGGAAGATTCGTCGATGCGGCGCCCAATCGCGGTGACGATGCGGTCGATGATGCTCAACAGATGCGCATCATCCCTGAATTCGATCCCCGTGAACTCCAGAAGTCCGCGACGCTCGATATATACGCTCTTGTAATTATTCACGAGGATGTCGGAAATCGTCGGATCCCCCAATAGCCTTTCGAGGGGACCCAGGCCGAACACTTCGTCCAAGACCTCCAGGGACAACCTCTCTCTTTCCTGCAGATTCATGGGCGTGGACTCGCCCGCGACCAGGCTCTCCAGAATTTGGCTGACCTCGCGCCGGACATCTTCGCGCTTGAGCTGATTGAGCCGGTCCAAATCCAATTTCTGGATGAGACGGCGGTGAATGGCCGCTTTCAGTGCATTGTAATCGGTTCGCGCTGGCGTAGTTGGAATCGGTGGCATGCTCGGTTACCTCTTCGTTGAAAAAAATGTGCTCAATGTGCCGCGCTTGTATTCGGATTGCACCTTGATCCCCGTAAGCAGCGAGGCCAGTTGGCGATAACGATTCGTCAGGAGGTTGTCGTGATTCTCCATCAGCGGCACCCCCATATTGAAGGATATGTTTGCCTTCCGAAAATCGTTCGGCAAGTGCGTCAGAACAGAATATTTATTTTCATCCTGAATCGCCTTCAGAGTTTCCTCATCTCCCTTGTGCCACCGGTTGACGATGACGCGGATGCGCTCTGGATTCACGCCAATTCCGACCAGCGCCTGCATTCGACGATCGAGGTTCCACAAGGCGGGCACGTTGGTCTCCGTCACCAGGAGAATCATTCGCGCCGACTGCAAAATAGGACTCCAATCGGAGGAAAACTGGGTGCCCAAGTCCATTAAAACCGAATCGAATTCGGCCTGAGCGACGTTCACAACCCGTTCGAGCGGAGCAACCGGAATGGTCTGCCACTCTTCCGGATGCAGGGAGCCTCCCAGCAATTCCAGATTCGTTTTGTGATGAGTGAGAAGGCCGGCGAAGAAATGGCTGTCCAGCCGTTCCAGGTTCTCTACGGCGTCGCGCACACCGAAACGCGGGTGCAAGTCCAGAAGAAGGTGCGCGTTTCCCAATGGGCGCGCGAAATCGAGCAGCACGGTGGACTTTTTGGCAAAGGTGCAGAGTTGGGCGCCCAGATTTACGGCCACCGTCGTCGTTCCGACGCCTCCCTTCGATCCCATCAGGACGATCAGTTTTTCAGACGCGCGTTTCTGTGGGTGGCTTTCATTGAGGCGATTCAAAATTTCATGCAATGCTTCCGGCAGAACGGGCTTGGCGACGAATTCTTGTACGCCGCTGCGCATGGCATCCATCAAAAGGTATTGGCTGGGTGGATAGGTCGACGAGCACGCGATCAGGTGAACCGCCGGTTGCAGCTTGCGGATCTGCGCAGCAAGTGCCAGAAATGGCGCGGGGTCACGGCCCAAGTCCAGGAGAACAACATCAGGAATGATTCCAGTAACTTCGAGTGGTTTGTCCGGACGGACCGTCCACAGTTGAATCGAGGACGCCAGTCCGACCTGCTGCAAGCTCGCCAACAATTGGGCGGAAGTTGTAGCGTCACTACTCGCGATAGCTGCAGTTAGCATAGGCCGAAGGTCTCCATCAAACAGTGGGCACCCTATTTAGACTTTGGAGCTGCCTCGTGCTCCGGGGGTGCGGGCGTCGCTGGCCCAAGGAAAGACCTTGGAAACACAGGTCCTGCGGGATAGTTCTCGGGATTCAGCGGTTGCACGATCCGAGGCGTAACGACGATCAGCAATTCGTCTTTCGACTTGGAAAGCGAACGGCTTTGGAAGAGTTTTCCCAAAACTGGGATCGCGCTGATTCCGGGAATCTTGTTCATTTGCTCGGTCACTTGATTATCAATCAGGCCGGCAATCGCAAAACTCTGCCCATCTTTCAGCTCCATATCCGATTCCGCCCGGCGGGTAGAAAGCGCTGGAACCGTGGTTCCCGAGATCGTAATCGCATTCGTATAATCCAGCGAGCTGACTTCCGGTTTCACGTTGAGGTGAATCATCCCATCAGCCGTAACGGTCGGAGTGAAGTTCAACCGGACGCCGAATTCCTTGAACTGAATGGTGACTGGAGCGACCCCGCCGGCGACCGCGCCCTGCACGACTGGAACAGGAAATTCGCCGCCCGCCAAAAAGCTTGCTTGTTTTCCCGATTCGGTGAGCAGATTGGGCTCGGCCAGAATTTGAAGCACGTTGTTGGCTTGCAGCGCCTCGATCATCATCGCCATATTGATATCGGGCCGGAAGATAGCGATATTCATCAGATTGCTGATCGTAAATTGGGGCGGGGTTGCGCCCGTGGTCACGCCGTTGGCTGAAGTTATTGCCGGCGTGGCATTTTGATAGCCTGGCGGAGAAAACTGCTGCGTGCTTGTGGAAAAGGGCATGTTGCTGCCGAACGTCCTCAGGATGTTCACTCCGAGTTGGCTGACGGCTATCCGGTCAACCTCCGCGAATTTGACCTCGAGGAGAATCTGCTTCACTGGCGTCGGGGGAAATGTCATCAGGGTGATCACCTTGGGTGTTGAGCCCTTGACGATATCGAGAATCTGCGCCGCCACAAGCACCGAGGAGATCTTTCCCGAAAGCATCACGACGTCCTTGGAGGTTTCCAGCTGAACCGCCTCGGCGGGGAAGACTTCGTGAATTTTCTCACTCAAGCTAAGAACATCGATGTCCACGGACACTTCAAAAGTTTGACTCTGATCCGATTCGTCCCAAACCAGAAGGGACACTCCCCCGGGCGCTTTTCCATTCAGAAGAAGCTGATAGGGACTCACGACAACAGCTTCGGCAATATTGGGATCGGCGACCGATACGCGTTTGATCGGAGTGGGAGAAGTGATCACCAGGGAACGCCCGACGAGCAAATGTAAGGTGTGGGATCCGGTTCCTTCCGGGGTCGCAACCGCAGCCGCACCAGTCTGCGGAACCTGCGTACCTTGGTTGACCGCTCCGAGGGACGCAACATTCTTTCCCTGCGCCCAAGCGCCGGCTGCGACAAGCAACAGGAACGCAGCTAGCGAAGCGAGCCCGCGGCCAAACGTCAGGCGACCGGTTGTCTTAGTGGCTTTGTTCTGTTTGGCCATTTGATTCTCCCGTGGATTTATCCAGACTCGGAAAGGTCTTGTTTTCCCGCTTGCCGCCGGCGATGACATCGACCACATACGGTGGCGGCGGAGCGCTAGGTTTGTGAGGAGCGGCAGGGACAATATGTCTTTCTGGCGTCGGGGCCCCCTCCAGTCCGTAGATAGAAGCTTGCAGCACCGGAGGTGGATTCACACTCTGACTGTCGATGGTGTTTCGGAGGGCCAGTTGAATCTTTCCCGAATTGCTGGCCATCGTCAGTTTTGCGGCATCCGCGGGCGTTACCAGCAAGGTGATGACCGTAACATTCTCGGGCCTCCCGTTGCGGCTCTCGAGTCTCTGGTTCGCGGCCAGCACGCGCACGTTTTCGAGAATGGTCTTGGTAATGTTTCCACTTTCTTTCGTCGATCCCGTAGCGAGCACATCCACCATGGCCCCGGGGGTGACGAATCCTGCAACGGCTATGACGTCATTCACAGCCGCCGATAGCGCTCGCATCCCTTCGGGAATGGTGGCTGCCAAGCCGCCACCGGCCGCCACGGGGGCCAATTTGCTTTCAAGGATTGGCTCATTTTCGGAGACAGACGTGATCAGGGCCCGGTTCGTGCAATCTTCCGGGCGCGCGAACATGTTGGCCATTGGCGCGTTCGAGGGCCAAGGAATCGTCTTTAGTTCTTTGGCATTAAGGAGGGTCCCGAGCGGCAGCGGGCCGGCGGCGACTACGATTTGCTTCATCACGATCACCGGCGCGGGCAGGGACGCTAGTTTGAACTCATGGTAGACAAAAGAGGCCAACAAGAAGGCAGCAATCGCTGCGAAGGCCAATCCGGTAAACAATCGCTTTCGATCCATAGATCAAATCTCCTTATAAATCCTAATCACCATTTCCATCGGGTCGCCAGGAAACACAGAACCGTTGCCACCGCTGCGGCGACACCGAATGGGAGTTTCAGCAGCCCCGGATTATCGAGCGTAATATCCGGAAAATTTCGCAGGCCGAAGGAAAGGAAGCCTTGGACCAATACGAACACATTGAGGAAAGTTTCCTTCACTCGCTTGGCTCGAATGATGATCGCCAGGGCCATGATTCCCGACACGAAAATGGCGCCTGCCAGGACGAACAACATCATCACGGGCCCCAGGATCGCTCCCAGGGCGCCCATCAATTTCCAGTCGCCCGCTCCCATGGCGCGCAAAAGAACCATCGGAAGCAGGCAGAGCAATGCCAAAGACATTCCTTGCAGAGCCATTCCCACGCCGTGCGGGCCAACTGCAAACCATTGCATAACGATGCCCATCAGCGCCCCGCTCACGGTCAGCCAATTGGGTATTCGGCGAGTGCGGTAGTCAATCCAACCAGCCGTAAGTCCGACCAGCATCGCCAAGGCCCAGATTTTTGTCCCTGCATCCATGAATATCTTCCAGTCTCAAGGTAGGGGTTTCCCCTACGATGAACTATCTCGCTCCACAGCGCCGATTCGCCAGGGCCGCTGGAGGAACGCCACAGATAGCACCACGCCCTATTCACACCTCGCCGGACACGGCGGTGAACCGGAACGCGAAATCAGAATCCGAAAAATGTTCCAACCGTAACTCTGCCCGCCGCATCAGCGGTCGCCTGGTTTGCAGCATTAGCCAATGCGTTGGCCGCGGTGGTTGTGCCAAAGGCAGCGGCAATGGCCGCGAGACTATCGTCTACCGCAGCGACAGCATTGTCAGCAGCAACAACACCGTTGGAATTGGCGGTTGCCTGCGCAGCATTGGCAGCAGCTTGATCGGCAGCGGCAGCGGCTAAATCAGTCGCAGCGGCTTGGTCGGCGGCTGAGTTGCCCGCGGCGTCTGCCACTGCAGCTGCTAAAGCTTGTGCCGCTGAAATGCCCGGGCGACCGGCTCGCCCGGCGGTGGCAACGGTGCCGACCGCAGCCTCGGCGGCAGCGTCCTCGGCGTTTGCCGCAGCTTGCGCAGCATTAGCCTGGGCCTGGGCTGCCGCAGCGAGTTGAGCTGCGGCAGCAGCCGCAGCGGCATTGACATTCGCCGCCGCGTTGTCCACAGCAGCAATCCCGGCTGCGCCTGCGGCAACTACGCCGGTGGCGTTTCCAGGCAATTCAACCATTGCGATGGTTGCCTTCGTGAAAGCATTCGTAATCGATGTGCTAAAGGATCTCACGGTAGCAGCCACGGCCAGACCGACCATCAGCAGGAGCAACGCGTACTCCACAAGATCCTGGGCGTCGGCGTTCTTCCAGAAATTCTTCAGTTTTATTAGAACGCCTCTACATTTGTTTTTCATAAACTCCGCTCCTCTTCCTCCCACGCTATTGAAAACCCAACTGTCCCAGACAGAAAATCTTCCCCCTTGCAGGAACGGTAAGGGAGCTTGACTGAATCGGCCGCCGGAATTGAAGGTCAGCCCCAGCGGCCTTCAGCATGGCAATGACACGCGAGCGCCGAACCCAGCGATTAAGTTGTGTATGTGCCGAGCGCCGTGCTTGCGTTTGAGAACACGGTCTTGATTGCAGTTCCAAGTGTTTGAACGGTGGCGGCTGCAGCCAAGGCGATGAGGACAAGAAGCAACGCGTATTCCACGAGGTCTTGGCCCTCTTCGTCCTGCCAGAGGCGCTTTAAAAGATTTTGCATATCGCTTTCCCTCCATGATTTTTGAATTGAACGGCAGCTTCAGACTGCAACCGCCCTCTTCCTCTAATGCAGGTCGTGCGCCACTCTTCCGGTTTCCTCGGTATTGGATAAACTATTTGCTTTGATGAAGATAGAACCGAACAGGCAATTCCCTAAGGTGCAGGTGCCGCTAGTGCTCCCGAAAGCGTTACAATTTGATGACGCTCGCCGACCCCATAAATAGTGATTTGGTGACGCTTGGCACCCATATGGGTGATGTCCAGCACTTATATGGGTGACATCCGGCACATGCGGCAGGCTCTTAACACGCAGATGGGTAGCCGAGAGGCAATCCGACCTAAACCGCCGGTTGCCGGGGGCTGCTCCTGTGATTTTGGCGTGGTTAATGCGCCCAACTCACTCTAGTTGTAGTCAAGCACGGGTCCCTTCGAGCCATCACAGAAAGTGATCCTGAAGAGACCGAACGGCGTAGTGGCAAGTTCCCAATAAGCTCGTCTGGTGGAGGCAAACCAAGGTAACGGCGCCCAAGCGGATTTAAGCTAATGTAACCTTGTGTCCGCCCATACTTGCTGCGCCGCGCTTACAACTGCCTCGGGGTTTTCAAAGGGGATCATGTGGCCGCTATCGGGGACCATGACCCACTTCCCCCGGGTCGACAGACTTGCCAGGCGCTTCTCAAAATCGACCCACGAATTGTGCAGGTTGGCCTTGTCTATTGGATTCAGAGGCAAATCGAGCAGGCTATTCTCTGCTATGAGGACGATCAACGGTTTGTCCCCAAGCGCCCCGGCAGCCCTCAGCTCTTCCTTCCCCTCTTTGACATTCTCTAACTCGCTTGCCGCGGCGGCAGTAAATTTTGGCTGGATTACGAAGTACCACCATTCCTGCTGGTCATAGGACAATGCTGGATTGTCGATTTCATCCCCGGCTTCGAAGCGGCTGATACCGGACAAGTAGAGGAGTTGTGCCCATCTTCTATCGTGCTGGCGCTGTCTTAGCTCGCCATCGATCAATTTCTGGAAGCTGGCAGGGGATTTCAGATCTTCGTGCCCCGTATCCGCCAGAACCATCCCCGCAACCTGGTCAGGATAGAGATGGTTGTAAATTCGAATGTTGGTTCCGCCGAAGGAATGCCCCACGAGCACGTACGGAGGCTTCTCGCCGGCATTCTGCAGCAGCGTGTGGAGTTCCTTCACACTTTGCGTGCTCGTTCGCGGCATCGGACCGGGATCGCTCCAATCGTACCCGGCGCGGTCATAGGAGCAAACTCGTGTGAACTTGGCAATCCCCGGCTGCACGCCTCGCCAGCTGATTGCGGGCACCCCTAGCCCGGCCTCCAAAACCACCGTGGGGCTTCCTTGCCCAGTGCAATTGATATTGAGACTGTAACTGCCTACGGCGACAGACTTGCCCTCCTGGGGAAAGCGGCGAGCGTCAGAGCTTGCTTTGATGAAATGGTAGGAGACTCCCGCAAGCAACAATAGAAGCGTGAATGCCGCGATCGTAAAGGCAATTTTGCGCAACCAATGAAATACCCCTCCGCCTTCTACCCCCGCTGGGATAGAGGCTGAGTTTTCAGGGGTATTCCCCCCTACTAACTGTAAGGAAGAGGCCTGACCGGCTTGGAGATTAGCTTCCATTTCCATTTCCATTTCGCTCCGACCCATGCTTCCTGATTGGTTCACGCCGATTTTTGACCCCTTCGCATGAACCCACGCGCCGGATTCGCGAAGATTGGTATTTCCGCGCCTCTAAATCAGGCCGGGGAACCAACGCCAGCGAACACGCTTCATATAAGCCGAATACATCGGATCCGTTCGCAGGAACTCCTCTTCGGCATGAGTCCTGGCAACGAACCAGAAGATCCCCAACGAGTAAAGAAAGAGATTCGGTAGAGAGTACGAGGACAATGCCCCCGCGGTGAGGAGAAGAAAAGCCGCGGTATAGATCGGATGGCGCACCCACCGATAGGCGCCGCGATCCACGATCTTGCGTTGAGCCGGCAACATGCCGATGTTTCTCCCCAGGCTCAGCCGTCCCCAGACGTCCATGAAAACGCCGAGAGGGTAGAGTGGAAAGAGAATCCACGAAGCGACGAGAAGCTTCCCAGGTTGCTCGACGCTCAAAATAAAAAGACCCCAGTAAGAGGCCATGAAAGCCACGACCCAGTAGTACGGATTGGTCGAAATTCGTACCGGCAACCTGCGAATTACCATGGTGCCTATGAAGAGCAAAACCTGGGCGAGGTATACGATCTCCCCGAATTTCAGGTGGTGCCTGAAGTGCATCGCGATCGGGTAAACGAAAGGCAGGACCGCAAGAATGGCCAGGATTTTGTCCACCCAGGGATTTGCCAGCCACTGTGGGAAGGGACGTTCTGTAAGCCGCTGAGGCGCGCAAGCTTCCTCGTTCCTCTCGATCGCCTCGCCAATCGGCGGTGAGATCGAGGCTGGCTGTGGCTGCACGAAGTCGCTCATTTCGGCTTCTCTCCAAACTGTCTTCGACAACCAAGCGCCCTACAGCACGTTGACCAAATTTTGCAGCGCTGCCTCTTGGGCAAGTTCTCTCTCGCGGAACAGGAATCGCAAATCCTAATTGCCGGCAGGTGCTGGAGCGTGCGACCGAACAAAAATCGCGCTCTGATCGTCCGCGTAAGCTTGCTTCCAGTCTGGCGAAGCAGCCAGCAGCGTCGCCAGGCCGGTCTTTCGCTTGATCAAGCAGGATTCGATATTGTATTTGCCCAACAGGGAAAGCGCATTGCTCTCCAGATTCGAGATATGGGCGTAGTCCTGAAAGACACCGCTGTACTCATACAAGTCCGCGCGACCGTCGATAAACACCTTATGCTGCGGACCAAGCTGCCAAATCAGGTATCCACCATAGGAATAGTCATTGAACATTCCCGTCGGCTGAGGGTGCTGGCGCAGATATTGGACTGCGCCAACCGGATAATCCTTGGCTAGCGAGTCTGCGACCTCGGTTCGTCCAGGCAGCAATTTCGCCGCCCAAATCAACAGGACCGCGATGATCAGCAGATTCAAAGCGTACTTGTCCGTGCTTTGATCGTAAGCCGGCATCCACCTGGTGAGGAAGGCTGCCACGATCGGAACGAGAACCATTAAGAAGATCAGCATGAACCGGATATGGACGCAGGCTGCATAGACCGAGAACAAAAAGATGGCCAATTCATACAGCCTGTATTTTATGGGGAAGAAAACGTGGGCCAGAAAAATCACCAGCATCAATGTCAAAAAATATTTCCCGACTGCCAATCCGAATGTAAGAGGCTGCCACTCCGAGATATTCGCAATATTAAAGGGCTGCGTCATGGCCATCATCACCGGGTAAGCGGCAGTTTCCGCTCCATAGGGAGTGATTAGAACGGCCAGACCGCAGAGAAGGGAAATAAACAGCAACTGTTTGCGTTGCCGGTCGGTCCATGGTTCCGCGACCAGATTCCCCAACTGAAAACTCACCAGGCCGCTTGCGAAATAAACCCCGATGGCCGCCAAGCCAAACACAAAGGTACCGTGCGTGTTCACCCAAATCAGGAACAAGGGCGGGAGAATCCAAAGGGATCTGGAGTGCCCTTGCCGGAAACGCTCCAGACAAATCAGGGTCACCAGCAGAAAAATGTATCCGAATATCTGCGGGCGCAGGGTAAAGATCACGCTGGCGACAGGCAGGACAAGTCCGGTTGCCAGGCAGGCAGCCTTCCAATTGCCGCACCGAACATACGCGTAATAGTAAAGCAGAACGGTTACGAGGGCGACCAAGGCGATCTGCAGGAATGCAATTCCCAGAAGTCCACCCATGCGCGCGGCAAGCGCCATAGTGACTTCTCCGAGCCACTCGTAGGCGATCCAGTGCATCCCCGGTGCTGTGAAAGAATATAGATCCGAGGTTGGCCACCGATGCGTATCCATGATGCGTTGGCCAACGGCGATATGCCACCAGGTGTCCGGGTCGAGCTTGATCAGGCGTGACCCGACGAGCGAAACGCCCGCGAGGAGAATTCCCATCAAGACGGGGAAGGAAGCCGCCTTGCGCGCAGTCAGCCAGATCGATGTCCCATTGCCCTTTGGAGCTGCCAAGGGCAGATTCGTCACGGCCGTTTCAGATTGCAGGGGCGGAGGTAAATTCACCCCTCCAACGGCGGGTCGCATGGCGGAATCTGATTGACTCATTGTCA
>DATNIO010000074.1:0-47878 GCA_035604385.1 Verrucomicrobiia bacterium
TAACGGAACAAAAAGGCAAGGACAGCGCATCGGCCTAGATTGCAAAATGATGGATAAACGGATGCTCGCATGAGAATCATTGACGTTCATTGCTACCCGAACACGCGCGAGTGGATCGCCTGCCAGCAGCCCTACGTCGACGCGCTCGCCGCGTATTGGAACCGGCCCTGGGTGCCGAAACAAGAGGAGGAAGTCGTCCAGGAATTCACGGCCGCGGGCGTCGAAGCGATTCTCGTCGCGCTGGACCTGGAGACGACCATCGGCACGCCTCCCTGTTCGAACGATTTTGTTTCGGCGATGCAAAAACGCCACCCGAAGCGAATCATCCAATCCTGGGCGGCGGTGGATCCTTTCAAAGGGGAGACAGCCCTCCGCGAGGCGCGCCACGCCATGCAAGACCTCGGCATGCTGGGATTCCACTTTCACCCGATCATGGGCCATTTCGCGGTAAACGATCGCCGCCTCTACCCTTTATTCGAACTCATCAACGAATTGAAAGTGCCTGTCATGATTGACGTGGGCACCACCGGCATGGGCGCGGGAATGCCCGGCGGCATGGGCGCCAAGATCCGCCACGCGCATCCCTCGGCCATCGATGAGCTGGCCGCGGACTTTCCGGCCCTGACGATCCTGGCCGCGCATCCGGGCTGGCCCTGGGTGGACGAAATGACCGCCGTGGCCCTGCACAAGGGCAACGTGTTCTGGGAGCTCTCAGGTTGGGCGCCTCAATATTTTCCGCCGCAACTGAAAAAAGATATCCGCGGCCGACTGAAGGACAAAATTATTTTTGGCAGCGATTATCCCAGCATCCCGTACGAGCGCCTGCTGCGCGAATGGGACGAACTCGGCTATACCGATGAAATCAAGGAGCTCGTCTTCCACGGCAACGCGGAGCGCGCTCTCGGCCTTTAGAGTCTCTGTGAGAGCCGGGCTTTGGTTTGTGGTGCGCCCGTCCGCCGCGGCGGACGGGCGCTGCATTCATCAGATCCGAGTCATCGAGGGGGTGACCCATGTCTTCTTCCATCCGTCGTGTCGTTACCGGAAAAGATTCAACTGGCAAGGCCATCGCAATGATCGATGCCGTGGCTACTTCTGTTCTCCGGCGAGAAGAGTTGGGCATTACGAACACCCTTCTTTGGGTGACGGATTCCACTCCGGCCGACCTTTCAAATCAAGAAGACTCGGCGAATAAAAAAGTCGGCGTCGTGGCGCCTCCCGGAGGCACGATCTTCCGAGTAGTCGAGTTTGCCCCGGAAAGGGAAGTGAAGGCCGACTACGAGACCCGGCTCCGAATCCTTCAAGGCATCGGGCTCACTCCGGAAGGCGACGCCAGCGGAAAGCCGCGCAACCCTGCCATGCACCGGACAAAGACCATCGACTATGCTTTGATCTTGTCCGGCGAGATCGACATGCTTCTTGACGATTCGGAGATTCATTTGAAGGCGGGCGATGTTGTCATACAACGAGGCACCAACCACGCCTGGGTGAACCGGGGAAATCAACCGTGCCAGGTAGCCTTCGTTATGGTCGATGCGAAAGAATAATTGGAGGAGGTCCGCCCTTGTGCGCTAGCGATGTGTTGCCTGCCGATCCTGCTGCAAATGCGGCGTCCAATCCGCGCCGCATCGACGTGCATCACCATATGCTGCCGCCGGATTATGCAAGCCTCACTCGGGACCGGATCCTGGAAATTACTTCGGGTGACACAACGGTTCTCAAATGGACTCCCGACGTTACACTGGAGCAGATGGAACAGTTCGGCGTCGCCTCGGCCATTCTGTCGCTGCCAGTGCCGGGCGCGTGGTACAAGGGCAAAGAATATTCCCGCAAACTTGCGCGCATCTCGAACGAATATGGAGCGCGGCTTTCCAAAGATTATCCGGGCCGGTTCGGCATGTTCGCCGCGCTCCCCCTGCCGGATGTGGACGGCAGTCTTGCGGAGATCGAATACGCCTTTGACGCGCTGGGAGCGGACGGCGCCTACCTGCAAACGAGTTACGACGACAAATGGCCGGGCGAACCGGACTTCGCTCCCGTATTCGACGAGTTGAATCGCCGGAAGGCCATCGTTTTTGTCCATCCGACCGAACCTTGTTGCTGCGCAAATCTGATCCCCGGAATTCCGTCCAACGTGATCGAATTTGTCTTCGATACGACGCGAGCGATCACCAGCTTCTTGGTGAACGGCACGTTTGCGCGCTGCCCCGACATTCGGTTCATCTTCTGTCACTCCGGTGGGACCATGCCCGTGCTGGCCGCGCGCATCAACGGCTTTTTTCAAGCGCGCAGCGCACTCGCTTCGCGCGTCCCCAACGGCGTCATGTACGAACTCAAAAAATTGAACTACGACATCGCGAACGCAACGAACAATTCTTCCCTCGCGGCGTTAATGAATCTCGTTCCCACCACTCAAATCTTGTTTGGCAGCGATTTTCCCTATCGCCCAGTCGCCCCGACGGCCAACGGCTGGGACAACTACCAGGTCTCGCCTGAAATCAAGCGCGCAGTCAATCGCGAGAATGCCCTGAAGCTGTTTCCGCGCTTCAAGTAGGACAGGCTTCAGCCTGTCGCACTTCTAGTAGAATCGCAATTTCAAACCCGACAAGCTGAAGCCTGTCCTACTGGACATGAGCGTCGAACACTCCGGTTTCGACGCGCCCGCCGCGCTTGATCTGCACGAAGATGCGATAGTCACCGGCCTGCGGAAAACCGTAAGGGAAGCGCACTTCCGGCGGAAGCGGGCCAGCCTCCGGCATCGGCATGGACATTGTCGAAAGCATCGGCATAGGCATTTGCGCGGAGGCCGCGGTGTTCGAAAGTCCGTCCTGCGCCAGTTCCAAGGCCGCCATGGACACCGATCCCGCCGGATGCACGTGCGCAAATACACTCAAATCGGAGCGGACAAATTCGGCGTGTCCAGCCATGCCCATGTACGGCTCCATGTCTCGCGCGGGCCGGCCGTCTTTATCTTGCACGGCAAAAGTAAATTCCATCGGAACGCCTGCTTTCAAGGGACCCGTCGGGCGTTGCCAAACGATGTGCCCGCCGTCTGGGATCGGCGAGTTTGTGGAATCCGTTGCCGGCGCAACCAGCGGCGCACCGGACCACGCGGAATCGTCGCCCGCGAGGGGTTTGCCCGCGATTTGCGGGAGGTCGATGCTGCCGACAAGCGTCCACGGATAGCCGCGCGGATCGACGACATCGGCGAAAACTTGATAGCGGCCGGCGGGCATATCCGGCAAGTCCACCACAAACGCGTCTCCCGGAATCGGGTCAGGATGAAGGTGCCACATGGCGCCCAAATCCGGGACGCGAAGAAGAAATAGGTGCATCAGGTGGCCATGATCTGGGATGACGTCACCCAAGTGGAGATAAGCCGGAGAACGGAATTCCGCGCGCTCCGTCCGAGTGTCCTTGCGTTCCACGCGGATCTTCAGGCGGTGGCCGTCAACGAAATTAAGCGCGGCTGCCGGAGGCTTGAAGAAATCCACCCTGCGTTGAAAGTCCGCCGCGTTCACTCCCCACCAGGCTTTGCCGAGAAAAAGCAGGACGGCGACCAGAACCGACGTGATCAGCATGGCGCGGCGCGCGCGGCGATTGCGCGAATCGCTTGGGGCTTGGCCACTTTCCAGGTTGCCTTCGCGCACGATGGCGCCCACGATGAAGACCACGCCAACGGCTAGAAACAACATGAGCGAAAGCAAAAGACCGGCGAGAGATTTCTGCATGGGGAGAGTTCTCTGCGCGGAGGACGGCACAGGCACGGAGACTTCCCCTTGACCCTGTGCGCCGTCCACGAGCACGCGCACCTGCAGCGCGCCGGTCTCCATCAGCCAGAGGCTGGCGGTGAAAAATTGCGGATCATCTTTGGACTGCACGGCGAGATCGGGCGTGGGAGGCAGGTTGGATCCCGGACCCGCCAGACGCATAGGAACGACGCGAATCGCGCGAACACCCTCAGATTCTCCGCGCATCTGAATTTCAGCTACGCCCGGGATCACTTGAGGAACGCGAACGGTGACAAAGAGGCGATAGGGGCCGGCGTTGCCCTCGTAAAAAACGTCGGGGCTCCCAACATGTGCACTCAGAGGCAGCGCAGTGGCCAGGAGCAGAGTTACGAGTCCGAGGAGTTGTATTCGTGATCGCATATAGTCTTGAGACAAAATGAATGTTGCGTGGAGAACCGCAGAAATCTGCGCTCAACCCGTGGCAACCATCACTTCCCACTTCGCTTCACCTACGAATCTCCCTCATCCATTCGCCCCAACGAGTTCCAATTTCAATCATGATAACTGCCGCAAGCAGCGCGATGCCCATGCGAATCCAGAAGGCCGCGGCGCTCGTTTCCGTCGGAACAAAAAAGTTGAGCACCCAGGGAGACCTGGGACGAACGAAATAGGGAAAATTGTTGGTCGCGAAAATCCAGTTGCGTGAAGCCGGGGACATCAGAAAATCCGCGAAAGGCCACTGCACCGTAATAAAGCTGGCGAGAAACGACGCGCCAAGCGCTCCCGCCTGAGCCCACCGGTTCCATCCTCCGATCCGGCGCCGCACCAAATCAAAAACGATTGCAGGCACGATCAATAGCATCGGAAAATCCGGCGGGACGAGATGCGTAATTTTTTGATAGACCGGACCGAGCTTGGGCTCCGCCGGCACGAGGGGCAAGATCCAGGTGAAGGCTAAATGCGTGGCCGTGTACAGCCCCGTCGTGATGGTTGCGGCCCAGCGATGCTTTGTGGCCGCCGCTATGGCGGCAAACAAAATCGGCGCGATCAGCGCCGCCACTAAATAAAACGTTGCGCCGTGCATGAAGAAACGGAAAGTGTATTCCTGAGCGATGCCGATCGTCATGCCAAACAGGAAAATAAACGAAAAGAACAGCAGACGCTCGAGCCTGACGCGGTATTCACCCTGAGCGCGGTTCATTTCGGAAATGATCAGGATCACCGTGCCGAAGCGGATGCCGGTCATCCCCAGCGCCAGCAAGACGTGCGGCGGGCTAAGGATCTTCACGTCCAGGCCGTAGGCCGCGTGCCACCAATTGTCGAAGGGCGCCGAAGTAATCATGGCCACGCCGCCCCAGGCGCACAGGAACGCGCCCATGGGCCCGCGAAAGCCCCACATCGATATGGAGTTTGCGCGCAAGGGCGGATTTTTCTGAAAAGTAGTCGAGAGAATCAGATATCCGCAACAAATCCCCGATATCACGCCGCACAACTGAATGAGAATGTGCGGCGTGGTCCAAAACGTGTCGCGGCCAACGCTCTCATGCCGGGAAATGTCCCACGCGCCGCCAATCACGCTGGAGATGACCGCGATGAGACAGGACCAGATATACCAGGGCACGGAGTCCGTGGCGGCGGAGACTTGCGCGGCCGACCGGGCCGGAACCTGAGACGCTACAGAAATCGAGTCCGCCATGGCGCGCCTTTATTGAGAGAGTGACTTTCAATACGATGACAAGCACCGAGCGAAAGTTGCACTCTACATGGTAGCGATTCAGCCGGAATCCGTTTTTTGGCTCCGAAACTCATAACAATTGTATATTATCCCGCTTGTTCGCAACGTTACGAAAGTTGGGTTAGCAGCATTCATACAATTCGCCGCACGGTTTTGTAGGACAGCCACTCTTGGCTGTCCCTCGCTGTCTCAGCTGGGCGAAAGCGGACAGCCAAGAGTGGCTGTCCTACTGGATTCCCAAACTGACGCACCACGCGCGGTCTCGCGCAACGGAAGCGGCTTGGAGGATGAAAATTGTTTTCTACGAAGTGGCAAACCTCGCCGCGAAAGTACGGAATCAAGATCGAGCGCGATGTCGCGATTCCTGTCCGCGACGGAGTGACGCTCGATTCGGATATTTTCCGCCCCGACGCGCCCGGAAAATTTCCCGCCTTGCTCGCGGTCCACGCCTACTCCAAGGCGGCGCAGTCCGTGGAGCTCATGCCGATCGGCTTCTCCTACGCTCGCGGCTTCATGGAAACGGGCGACTTCAATTTCTACGTTCGCCGCGGTTACGCGCTTCTCATCATCAACATCACTGGCACGCACAAGTCCGGCGGAATCTTCGGAAACATCGACCCGCAATCGATTCAAGACGTGTACGAAGCGGTGGAGTGGACAGCCCGCCAGCCCTGGTGCGACGGCAACGTGGGAATGACCGGCGTATCGCATTTCTCTCGCGTCGCCAAGCGCGTTGCGGCACTCAATCCTCCTCACCTGCGGGCAATCTTTTCGCCCTACGGTTGGACCGACATCTATCGCGATCTCTACTATCACGGAGGAATTTTCAATCACGGCTTCATGTCGCATTGGGTGTCCTCCAATGGCCCGCACTTCCATACGAAAAACACCCTGAAAGAAAAATGGGGCGAAGCGAGATATTTCCAGGCCATCGAAGCCGCGCTCGCCGATCCGGAAATTTTCGCTGTCCCGTATCTGGTGGACGCCCTGAACAATCCCGATGCCGGGGCCAATTCCATGCTCGTCGACATTATTGTGAACAACCTACGCAACGAATTTCACAAAGAACGTACCGCGAATTTCGAGAACTCCAAAATACCCGCTTATTTTGGCGGCGATTGGGGACTCTACGGCCTCCATTTGCCGGGCGACATTCGCGCAATCGAGAAATGGAAAGGCCCGAAAAAATTGACTATCGGCCCGCCCGTATATCTGGACCGGCCGCTCTATCAATACGCCTATGAATCACTCCGTTGGTTCGATCACTGGCTGAAAGGTATCGACACGGGGATCGTGGAGGAACCCCCGCTTCAACTCTTCATCGTTGGAGCCAATGAATGGAAGCAAGCGAGGGAATGGCCTCTCCCGGAAACCAAATGGACTCCGTTTTACCTGCATGCCGACGGGCTTCTCAGCGAACACGAGTTCTGGCCGAACGACGGATCCTCCACGTACGAAGATTCTCCTGACCACCACGGCGAAGTGGAATTCAAGACGCCACTGATCGTGGAAAACACGGAGGTCTGCGGCCCGATCGTCCTCAATTTATTCGGGTCGACAACGGCGAAGGAAATACTGTGGTTCGCTTCCTTATGGCATTTCGATGCCGAGGGCCGCAGCACACTTTTGACGCGCGGCTGGCTCCGCGGATCGCAGCGGAAACTCGACCCCGCCGCATCCACGCCCTGGCAACCAGTCCATCTGCACACGCAACGGGAACCGCTCGAACCCAACCAAATCTACGAATTCAATATCGAAATCCGCCCGTACGGCATTCTGCTCAACCCCGGAGAGCGCATCGGAATCAAAATCAAAAGCGCGGACGATGACGTCCCCCAAAATTATCTCGAGCTGGTCGGAATCGGCCATATTTCGAGCGCCAGCTATTCTCAAGTAACCGTCCATCACAGCGCAGATCACCCGTCTCATCTCCTGCTCCCGATCACCAAGGGCAACCGCATCGGAACGTTTATCTCCGGAGGAAAACTTCCTCCCGCGCAGCGTACGTAAGTTGCAAGTAGCACAGGCAAGAGTGCCTGTGCTACTCAAGCACGGGCAATACAAGTTGGGAAAGAGCATGAAAGATCGTGTCGGTGCCGATCTTGTCCGGTCGGTAAAAATGGAAGAACAGGGAATCCGTGACCGGCGAATCGCCGTTGCAGATTTCCACGCGAATCCGATTGCCTTTGCGAAATAAGTAGGCGATCGGCTGCATCGGAATCTCAAATTTGTAGAGCTTCTCCGGATCAAGCGGCGTCACCCGTTCGTGGGTGTAGTAGGGAGTTCCTTCCGTGCTGCGCCTCGGATCGCGTTCCATGTGTGACGCGCGGAGCCATCCTTTGGTAGCAATGAAATAGCGGGGTTGCACTCCCCGTGCGCGCTCCTCCGCTGATTGCGCGAATTGTTCCGATAGTTTAACGATGAAGTCCGTGTCGTTGCGCGAGGAGGAAGCGTAGAGAATCAGCTTTGGCGTCCCGGCAATCTCTATATCCTGCTCGAGCGGCTCCGTCGTGAACGTCAGCACGCCGCGTGCAGGGTCGGGCCCAGCTGGCCCAAGGGCCACAACGCCCATCGCCCAGGAGGGATGCGGATAACTATACCTTGTGAATCCGCCGCCCGAATCCTGAGGTGCTCGGGGCGCCGTCTCGAGACGGCCGTCGTTGATTGATGTAACGCTCCCCGACGGCCCATTCGACAGATAGAAATGCAACGGTTTGGTCCCGGGAGGAGGCCAGGTTTCAAACGATCGCATCTGCCCCGTATTGCGTACGGCGTACTCGACATTGGGACGTTCGTCATAGCTGGTCGTGAGCCCCTTCAGGTATTTGTCATAGAATGGACGCAGATATCTCTGGTGAAATTCCACCGTCGCGAAGTCAGATTGAGAAGTTAACGGCGTCGCTGTGCCGCTGATGGCCAGCTTCTTCGGACCACTCGACAACTTGTAGCCCCAAATATTCCCCGCGAGGTGCAAATCGAGCTTGGCCCAGACGCCGATCGAGAACACGGGCACGGTAATCTTCTCCAGCTGTTCGAACGCGGCGCGTTCCTTCCACCACTTGTTGTAGAGCGGGTTTATCGCCACTTGATAAAACAGATCAGGTTTCGGCGCTACGATTCGCGGATGGTCGTTCGCCGGATAATAGTTCGGCACCCGGACGCTGGAATTAAACCAGTAGGAGAGGAACGAGCCTTCGATGCCGCCCGGATAGCCCATGTAGCGGTACGGATCGTTCAGCCCGTCATAAGGAGCAATGCAGGCGAGGTGCGGAGGATTCTCGATCCCCATGAACCATTGCGACATGGCGTAATAGGATTGGCCGATGCCTCCGACTTTTCCATTGCACCATGGCTGCGTCCCGATCCACTCGATCACATCGTACAAATCATGTTGCTCGCGTTGCCCGAGAAATTCGAATTCGCCTTCGGACCGTCCTGTGCCGCGAACGTCGGCGTGAACGTAGGCGTATCCTTGGTCCACGTACCACTCGATCGGGCCTGTTTCCCGCCAGAGAAACATGGGTTGGGCGGGCAGGGTGTTGTTGTCATAGCGATACGGCGAGGTGGCGAACAGTATGGGGAAGGGGCCGTCTCCTTCGGGCTTATAAATTTTCGCGCCCATTCTCAGGCCATCTCGAACCCGGATCAGTACATCCTTTTCTTCCATCATGGCTGGAACTCCTGGCGGTTTGAAATGATTTAACACAGAGTACACGGAGAACACAGAGAAATTCGAGTCAACGAATTAAGGATCGACGCCTTTCACGAGCCACGTATCGCGCTCATCAAGTGGATTGATTCCTTAGCCGGACAAGTTTATATTGCTACCACGTCCGTATCCGGATTTAGCCATCTGCGAAGGGGAGGCATGCATGGACCGCAAACTGTGGTGTTCAGGCCTCGTTTGGGCGCTCGAATTCGTGCTCGTGTTCTGCGTAGCAGCTACCGTCAGCGCGCAAAACAAGAGTGAGAAAAGCGCCGGCGCTGGCGCGACCAGCACGCTTGCCGGACTGGGTTCGATCTCCGGCACGGTCAAAGCTCCCAAGGAATTCAAAGCGGCAAAAGTGTACGTCAAGAATGTGGACAAGAACGTGGTCTACATGGTGTTCACCGAGGGTGGGCGCTATCAGGCGGTGGACCTATTCCCCGGCAACTACGAAGTGAGCGTCACGAAGAACGGCTTCACCGGCAGCGACGTGCAGAAAATCACGATCGCTTCCGGTGGAAGCGCGACCGCGGATCTTACCTTGAAAGAGGGAACTTACCGGCCGAACCAGCAAATGCGCAGCGGCCTTCCCAAAGGCGAGCCGCTCGTTTCCTACGACGAACTGTATCCGCCGGGCCACGCGCGCGAGACGATCGAACGGACTTGCATCATGTGCCACGGTCCCGATTTCCTCCCAAACAAACAGTGGGATGAATCGCAGTGGAACGCCGGCATCGATCTGATGCAGAACCCCAATGACAACGCAGGCGCGCGCCTCGTGCCGGGCACATTTGCCGCCGGCGAGCGTGAAGAACTGGTTGCGTACCTGGTGAAAAATTTTGGTCCGGACAGCAAGAAGCGCGGTTTGGCCGTTCCCGACCAGCCGATCGACGAAAAAGCTCTGGGCAAAGCGATGTTCATTGAATATCACATTCCTCCGCTCGCGAATGGGCAGCGCGGATTTCACGACGCGCACTTGAGCCAGAATGGCGATATCTGGTACGTCGACGCGCGTGGCTTGCAAGTCGGCAAAATGGATCCGCGCACGGCCACCTGGACCGACTACCCGGTAGCAGGCCCGCAATATCGAGGCCACGGACTGACGCAGGATGCGAGCGGGGACATCTGGATGGCAGGGCACACGGCCTTCGTGCGAGTCGACAGCAAGACTGGAGCGCTCAAATATTATCCATACGACACGGAAGCCAAACGGCCTCCGCACGGCAATACGCCTTTCGTGGACTCCAAGCAAAATATTTGGGAGTCACTCTCTTGGGCCAATGAAATCGCCAAGTGGGACCGCACGACCGGCGAAGTTTCCCTGTACAAAACGCCGACGGACAACAGCTTCGCCTACGGCATGGTGATGGACAAGAACGATAAAGTCTGGCTGGCGGATTGGTGGCGCTGCAAGGTCACGAAATTCGATCCGGTGGATAGCCAGTGGATTGAGTACGCTCCTCTGACGAGGCCCTGCGCCATGCGTCGCGTATTCGCGGACCACAACGGCATGATCTGGTACGCGCTCGAATGGCCTGGGAAAATCGGAATGCTCGATCCGAACACAAACAAGATCGTTGAATACGCGCTCCCCGTGAAGTGGTCCTTCCCGTACGATATCCAGCAGGATCATGACTCGAACTATTGGATCGCGGATTCGGGCCAGGGCGGCGGGCTGATTAAATTTGAACTGAAATCGAAGAACTTCACCTATTACCCCGCGGAACAGCGGACCGACATGCCGAAGATCGAAGTCTCGAATGAGAATTCGATCTGGTACACCACGCGATCCGCCGATCCACAAGATCAGGCGCTCGGCGTGCTGTATCCCGACAAGTCAAAAATTCAAACGCTCGCAGGCACATACTAGAGCTCTTAAGTGGCACACGCTTTAGCCTGTGGGGGTTAGTCATTGCAAGGACGAACCCCCGCAGGCTGAAGCTCGCGCCACCAAGATCTCAAGAACGAGCATCAAACGTCATCGCTGCGATTGATGTAAGTCTTCCCAGCGCGAATCGCCGCCGTGCTTTGTAGCTTTTGCCGCCCCGTCCGCTTCTTTCCGGTGCTGTCGCCAAAAACGAACGACCCTTCACGGACTTCGAGAATAGTGATATCCGCCACGGACCCAGGCCGCAAAGTGCCCAGTTCGACTCCAAAATTAAACATGCGCGCCGGCCGCAGCGTCACGCGTTCAATCACCTGATCCACGCTCATCCCGAGAAGCAGAAACTTCGAGAGCTCCGTCACGAGATCGTAGACCGGTCCGTTGTAGCTCAAGCCTCCGAGGTCCGTGCCAATCGTGTCCGGCAGAAAATTTTGTTGCAGGCACTTTTCCGCCACGTCCAGGCTCAGATGCGGTCCGCCATCGCCAACGTCGAACAGGACTCCTCGCTCGCGACAATCAAGCATCTCGGGAAGGATCTTTCCATTTGCGTCAAGCGGCCCGTGCGGCCGCCCCGTGAAACAGTGCGTCAATATGTCGCCCTTCCGCAGTTGCTTGAGAATATCCGGCAGGGGTGAATAAGAATCGCCGACATGCACCATCAACGGAAGGTTGGAAAGCTTCGCGGCCTCCAGCGCGCGTTTGAGGACTTCGAGATCGTTTGCTCCGGTAATTTCTTTGGAAAGCCGCGCCTTGATTGCCACGACGTCAGGCTTGTTCGCTTCCGCCGCCCGCGCCGTCAATTGCGGATTCACCCAATCGAGATTGGAATAGTTCCCGACGAGTCCCATGAGCGTGCCGCGGGCCCCGATGTCCACCATCGCGTAAATTCGCGTCGCCGAAGGCTTGATGACGTATTGCCGGAACCCGGCGATGGAAAAATATCCCGCGGACCCTGCATCCACCGCTGTCGTTACGCCGCGGCCGAGGCAATACTGATCCGCGTTTACTCCGGTAGGGCCCACGCCTTCAAAAACGTGCACGTGGACATCGATGAGTCCCGGCGTGACGATTTTGCCTTTGGCGGAAATGACGCTCCGCGATCCATCCGCCGGGATATCCGGCGCGATCTGCAGAATTTTTCCGTCCTTCACCGCCACATCGAGCAGCGCGTTCAATTTCTGGCTGGGGTCGATGACCGTGCCGCCTTTGATCAGCAAGTCGCGGCTCTGCGTCAAGGCCGCACCCATGTCCTGCGCTGGGGAAATAGGCGACGGGCCAGCCGCACGGCTGAAACTACTCGAGGCGAGCAGCGGCGATCCGAATAACAATTGAGAAAACCGGCGGCGTGTCAGCATAAGGCTCCTCGTTGTTGGTTTTAAGCCAGAGCGATCAATTCAATTTCGACGCGCCCTCCGTGCAATCGCGCTACCTCGACCGTGACGCGCGCCGGCGGATGAGTCGGAAAATACCGGCCGTACACTTTTCCCATCGCATCAAAATCGTTCATGTCTTTCAAATACACGGTTGTCTTCACGGTCCGATCGAAGGATGAGCCAGCCGCTTCGAGAATCGCTTTGATATTTTCCATAACCAGTTCCGTTTGCCGCGTGATGTCATCCTCGATCACCTGCCCGGTTTTCGGGTCGCGCGCGGTTATGCCCGCGACGAAAACGAATCCGTTTGCCTTGATCGCCTGGGAGAAAGGTCCAACAGGTTTCGGCGCCCGATCCGTGGAAATCGCGCGCAGCTTTGTGCCTGAAGACGCGGGCTTATTGTCGGCGCTTCTTGCCACGCCGGGCGCGACCACGGCAGCCAGCCCGCTTGCAGCCGCATTGCGCAAAAATGTTCTCCGCTTCATGTTGTTTCCTCCCAAATGCAATTTCAAATCTCAAATCCTCAATTTCAAATTTAGTTCTGCTGCCACAAACCACGCCAGCCGTCCAATCGCGTCTCCGTGAGATCAGCGAGCCTCAAGAATAGGACTACTTCTTTTCGTATCTCTTGAAATTCCGCGGACCAACTTCCGCTCCATATACGTTCCCCGCCGCATCCGCCGCGACGCCCTCCGCCGCGGTCCCATTCGTCGGCTCCAATCCTTGACCGGGATTCAGAACGGGGTCGGGAATGAAGGCCGTGACTTTGCCGTCCCTGACGCTTCCGATTCGGATGCCGCGCCGGAAACTGGGATTGCGGGCCATATTCGATTCCGAGTCCGCGACGTAGAGAACGTCGTGCTTATCGATGAAAACGCCGCTGGGGCGTCCGAATTGCCGCCATTCCTCTAGAAATGTTCCGTCCTGATCGAAAATCTGGATGCGGCTGTTCCCGCGGTCGGCGACGAACAACCGGCCTTTGGAATTCATCGCCAGCGAGTGCGGATTGTTGAACTCGCCGGGTCCCGTTCCTTCTTTTCCCCACGCCTTGATGAATTTTCCGTCCGCCGAGAATTTCACGATCCGCGCGTTTGAGCCCGGCCCGTGTCCATCCGCGACGAAAATGTCACCGCTCGGCGCGATCAGCACGTCGCTCGGCTTGTTGAAAGTGTCTGGCCCGTCTCCCGCGACTCCCGCCTTGCCGAGCGTCAGCATAACTTTTCCGTCCTGGCTGAACTCAAAAACCTGGTCGCCCTTCCCGTTTTCGGCGTCGCCGTCGGTCACCCACACGTTATTATTTTTATCAATGAAGAGCCCATGCGGGCGCACAATCATACCCGCGCCGAAACTTTTCACGAGGTTGCCCGACGAATCGAATTTCAGAACGGGCGCGAGGTCCGATTTGGCGCAGGATGTTCCGCCGCACCTTTCAACGACCCAGATGCTTTTGCCGTCGCGATCGATGTCCGCACTGATCACCTGTCCCCAGGCCCGCCCCTCAGGCAGCTTCGCCCAGTTCTCGACCGTGCGATACGGATTGGGCGCGGAATTGGGATCGGCCTGGGCGAATGCCTTTGCACCAGATAACCAGCCCACAAACAGAGACGCGATTCCCAGTGTGAAGATGATGCGATTCATTTGTGACACAGCGCCCTCGCGTATATTCCTTTTGAGAGATAACCAAAGAATGCGCCCATCTTACTTCACTCGCGTCTTTTTTCTGAACGGATAGTAGGACAGCCACTCTTGGCTGTCCCGCGCATTCTCAGCATCACAAAAGCGGACAGCCAGGAGTGGCTGTCCTACTGGAACCCGGGCGCTTCCGATCGCGACAGGACGTAATATGAGTTTCGTTGGCGAATTACGGCCGACTCGGAAGGAATGTCAGATGCCACGAACGAGGCAAGCTAAAATTCTCGGCTGAGTCATCGAATCGCTTTACAACCACCGGCCCTCGTGATACTTGAGCGGCAGCGCTAACTTGATTCCGGCTCCGGGGGACAAAATGAAATCAACGACCACAAAGCTTCATTGGCAAATTGCGATTTGCGCCGTCATCTTCGCAGCCATTTTGTATGCGTCGCCGCAACGCGCCTTCGCTGACCAGATTCCGACCGGTTGGGAAGCCAGCAATATGAAGCCGATCGGCTATAGCGATTTGGGGGGCCACGAAGCGTTCAAGTTGGCCATCAAACATGTGGGCGACCACTGGTATCTCTACATGGGCCATTTTGTAGCGGGCGGTTGGAGCATCGTCGATGTCACGGACCCAACGAACCCGAAGGTGGTCAAGTTCCTCCCCGCTCCGATGCCCACATCCTCGGGCCAGATCGATCTCCACGGCAATTTGATGATCACGCCGCTTCAGGATAGGGCCGGCTACGGAGGCGACCCGAACAAGAAGGTCAACGAAGGAGTCCTCCTCTGGGACATCAGTGACCCGGTGAACCCCGAGCAGGTTGCCTGGTGGAAGACGGGTGCGACCGGCACTCATCGCGACGGCTATCCCGGCGGCAAATACGCCAATCTTTCCGCGGGCATGCCCGGATACAAAGGACAAATCGCGGTGTTCCTCGACGTCAGCGATCCATTCCATCCAAAAGAGGCGGGCCGTTGGTGGATGCCGGGCCAAAAGGAAGGCGAGCCGCCGCTGCCGGCCCCGATCTACGGATTCCACGGCCCGGCCGTGATCGAAGGAGACCGCGCGTACTTGGGCTACAGCCCCGCCATCGTGATTCTCGACATCAGCGACATTTCAAAACCAAAGTTGATCGGACAGCTCACCGTCAGCCCGCCCTTCGGCACAAACATTCCCGTGCATGACGTGATGCCGATTCCCGGCCGGAATTTGCTCTTCGCGCATGCGGAGGGAACTGGCGGCGGCGATTCCCCAACCGGCGCGGCGGCTTGCCAAGGCGCGCTATTCTTGAACGGCTTGGTGGACATTCAAGACCCGGCCAAGCCGAAACTCATTTCCCAGCTTCCCACGCCGGTTCCTCCCGCGGACGTGCCGTACAAGGATTTTTGCGAAAAGGGTGGCCGCTTCGGCCCGCACAACACGAATATCCTGCAGCACAACCCTGATGTGGAAAAACAGGGCGACCTGATCTATGAGACATACTTCAACGCCGGCCTGCGCGTATTTGACATCAAGGACGCGCGCCTGCCGAAAGAGGTCGGCTGGTTCATTCCTCCGACGCCCACCGTCCGCCGCATGCCGGCGCCGTACGATAAGCTGGTAAGCATGACGGAAGATGTCCTGGTGGACACACGCGGCAACATCTATATCAGCAATCGCCAATGGGGTTTGTTTATCTTGAAGTACACAGGCCCGGGCGAGCCTGCCCCGACGGCAAAGTAGCACAGTCACTCTTGGCTGTGCGATTTTTGCTCCTTTGACCCCGCCATGGACGATTGAAGATTGCAAACCCCGCACAGGTAAGAATGCCTGTGCTACTTGTCATTTCAGGGCGCAAGCTTCTCGGTCAGCTCAATGCGCGTGCCCCACGGGTCCGTCAAATAGGCGACCTTCGTCGTCCCATTCGGGGCGAGGCGAATAGCTTCATCAAGCTTGATCCCTTGCGCTTCAAGCTTCTTCGCAAACGCTTCCAGGTCCTTCACATCGAACCCGATATGATCGAGCGAGCGGCCCTTCGTGGGAACCAGGCCCGCCTTCCCTTGCGAGAAGGATAGATTCGTCCCGGGAATATCGTCGCAGTCGATCCATCCCGGCGATGACTGGCGCGCCCGTTTCCCCGGCACGCCGCCAAACGTTTTCGCGTACCAGGCCTGCATCGCGGGAATGTCCACTGGATAAAAATGAATGTGATTCATCGCCACGGCGGTGGGAAGCGAAGGGTCGCCAAAGAACTCCACGCGAATCCCGTCCGGCCCATGCACGTAACCTTGGTTCGGATTTCCAGTCTGCTCGATCTCAACGCCGTCCGCTTTCCATTTAGCAAGTCTCGCGGGCATATCTTTCCACGCAAAGCCAAAGTGATCCACGATGGACCCCGCCGGAGGCCCCGCGGGATCGCCCTGCCGCAGCATGATGTAAACCCCGGGAAACTGGATCAACATAAGCGGCCCGTTTTGCACGACCGTGCCGCCCATCGTCGCCGTCCAGAATTGTTTTTGCGCATCCACATCTTTCACGAACAGATGGATGTGCCCCATCCTGACGCCCGCATCATTGGGAGAGGCAAGTTGCGCGCTCGCGGGCAACACCGCAAACGCCGCGGCAATCAGGACCAGCAAACATCGAATTTTCATGGCAGTATTTTTCATTGATTTTTCCGTTTCGTGTCCAGAGATGGCCCGTAACATACATCTAATCCGAATTTCTCACAAGCAACTAGTGGCACAGGCTTCAGCCTGTGGGTTTTGGTCCTTGCAGGCACTAACCCCCACAGGCTGAAGCCTGTGCCACTTACGGATGCGCAGCGACATTCAACCGGTTCAGCGCAATTCTTCCATTGTTGACCACCATCACCACGTCGCCAATGTGCCGAATGTTTTCGAGAGGGCTGCGATCGATCACCACAAAATCCGCTTCGTACCCAACGCGAATCGACCCCGTCCGCTTCTCGACGCCCAATTCCTCCGCCGAAACCGATGTCCCCGCCTTGATCGCATCCATCGGCCCCATCCCCGCATCGGACAGCTCGATCATTTCATCTGCCAGCGTCCGATTGTTCTTATCAAAATAAGAAGTATCCGTCCCCGCCACGATCTTGACTCCCATCTTCCACGCCCGCGCCGTCATTTCGCGCCCCGTAGGCAGCATGGCCTTGCCGCGCATCTGCAAAATGGGATTGTCGTACTCGCCTTCGGGATCGGACATATCCACGAGCGCCGTGATCGTGGGATCGAGATAAACGCCCTTCTCCTTCATAAGCCGCAGCGTGTCGTCGCTCAGGTACGTGCCGTGCTCGATGCTGTGCACGCCCGCGCGCACGGCCGCCGCCGCTCCTTCATTACCGTGTGCGTGCGCCACCACCCACAATCCCGTCTTGTTCGCCTCATCGACGATTGCGGCCAATTCTTCATCGTTGAAAACGCGGATACGCGGATCGGTGTCCGGCGTCCCCGCCCGCTCCGTCGCCATCACTTTGATCCGGTTCACGCCGCGGCTCACCATCCGCTGCACCATCCGCCGCACCGCCTCGGTCCCACGCACTCCGCCCATCAAATCGGTGTCCTGCGGAAAATCAATAAAATAGTCATCCGCCGGATGCGTCCGAATGTGATATCCCGCCGCGACCACGTCCGGCACATCCACCACGCCCTTATGATTCAGCTCGCGCATCCCAATGTCTGCAAAGTGATTGACCCCGGCCTCGCCAATCGTCGTCGCCCCGGACCGCAGCGCCCGCTTGGCATCCGCCAGATTCCCGACGTGCACATGCGCGTCCACAAATCCAGGAAGTAGCCAGTGCCCCGTAAGATCAACCACCGCGCCCCGCCCCGCAGGCGCCGCCCCGCGCCCAATGCTCTCGATGCGCCCCTTCGTCACAACCACGGTGGCATCCATCGTAGCCGCGTTGGAAATCCCGTCGATCAAATTCGCGTGAATGAAAACCAGCGAATCGTCCGCCACCCCCTGAGCCCCGCAAGGAATCGCCGCAATCGCAGGAAAAATGATTCCCAAGAAAGCACAACCCCATCGAAAGCAAAATGTTCTCTTCATTGTCCTTGGCTCCATTCCGGGTTCCAGTGGCACAGGCTTCAGCCGGTGGGGGTTAGTCAGAGCACGGTCGCCCTCGCTGCAACCAAACCCCACAGGCTGAAGCCTGCGCCACTAGAACTGCTAAGGAATCGCCGGGCGACACGGCGATTCAGACTGCGGAAAAACTCAAATTTTTGTCATTCCGAGGCGCGCTGCGCGCCGAGGAATCTCTCTGTCCCTGCGTTTAAACCAAAGAGAGATTCCTCGCTTCGCTCGGAATGACAGCCAGTGACATTTTTTCAGTTACCTTCGACAATGGGTTGCTACTCCGTGGCAATCGTCGGCACCGCCGCGTCCGCCGCAATTTTCCATTGCCCATTTTCCTTCACGAACACGATGAGCGCGCGATGCGGCGTGCTCACAATCGTCCCCTTTGCGTCCGCGACTTTCCTGATCCTTCGATCCGTCGCCAGCGCCACATCCCCATACACCGACATCAACCTGAACTGGTCCACAAAGATTCCTTCGCCCGGTTTGAAGTTGAGATGCGCGACGCGCTCCATTGCCGCAGGTTTGGTCAGGACCACGGTGGGCAGCCACCCAAGAATCTCAAACCACTTTTCCGTGTAATTCTGCTTCTGGTAATCGGTCTTCCCGGCCCGAATCGCCTCCATCCACTTCTGATCCATTTCCGCGAGTTCCTTCTCCAGCTTTTCGTCCGGACTCTTCGTGCTCCTGGCGCCGGACGTTTTGTAATTCGCCTCCGTCGGTGGAATCACCGGCACGAGCGCCGCTGCGCCCGGCCGCCACGCGCCGTTCTGCCGCACGAACACGCGCAAACAATGGCTGTCCGAAGTGAACGGAATCGTTCCGTCAGGCCGCGCGGTCTTAAAATCGGTGTGATCGGTCCCGAGCGCCACGTCTCCGTAAACGGCCACCAGCCGGAAATCGGCAGGGAAGGGCCGCACGCCGGTCACGGGATTCGCCGCCGACTGCGTCGCAACCATCTCTTCCTTGTTGCGCAGCGTCCCTCCCGACTGCACCTCGAAAAATCCGTCCACCCAATACTGGCTCCTGAACTTCACGCATTCCGCATACGGTTTCTGATAAGGCCCGTCGCAAAGCCACTGCTGATCCACATCCCAAAGCGTATTCTCCAAATTCGCCTGCTTCGCCTCCTGCGCCGCAGCCACCGCCGGCACAGCCAGCAACATCGCCACAATCCATACGCGAACCCTGTTCATTGCATTCCTCCGCCCAATTTAGATGCTATGCCTCGTACCATAGATTACTTCCTCGCGTCAACGAAGGGGGAAGACGTCCGTGCGTCTCGAACTGGACTGTTTAATTCCATTCGAAAGTACCCATATAGTTAAAATTAGGCTAATCTTCTCTGGCCATGCCACACTCGAATCCCGCGATCGCTCAGTTGTGCAGTTACGAGAACTTGTTTTGGGCATGGCAGAAGATTAAGAACTATTACTCGGCAACGGAAACTTGGTACGACGAGCACGAATTTCGTGACTTTGAGCTCCGCCTCAGGGAGTCCCTAATGGATATCGCACGCGACTTCCTCTATGGGACGTACCAGAATAAACCCCTAAAGCTTCTTCCTCAACCGAAGATGGAATCAGATGGAAAGATCGCGGTCCGTCAAGCCTTTTGGGTAAGCGTGCGCGACCAAGTTTCTTGGCTCGCTTATGTAAACGTCGTCGGCTCTGATCTCGATTACCAAATGCCTGCTTGGAGCTATGGGAATCGGCTCTATCGTTCCCTGATCGTCGATCAGCCTGAAGCAGAAGGGAAACTGCACGTCCTCCCGGGTCCCTACCGTAACGCACGCGGGCTAATCTATCGTAAGTTTCAGCACAGTTGGCCGCTTTACAGGCGTCACGTCCTGCTGACAGTGAGACAGATGGCGAGAAACAAAGTGGCCTTGGGCGAAGTCGAGCAATCAATCCTCGATCGCGAGGAGGAGCTTGATCCCAATTGGCGCCTGCCATACTTGCGGTCTGCCTATTGGCACACGGAACGCCCGAAAGTTCACTGGGGCAGCTTTGATGTGGAAAAATTCTATCCTTCTCTATCCCTCGAGCTAGTAAAAAGAATTGTGTTTGCGCGATCGCTGACGGCCAGGTCAATCGGCAGGGATCTGCTTGAACGGCTGGCCGCATTTTCGATCGATGTCGGAGGGTGGAAGGCATCGGATTTGTCGCAAATGCAAATCAGCTCGAATCAGGGAAGTTGTAAATTCATTCCGACAGGATTGAGCGTCGCGGGATTCCTTGCGAACGTAGCAATGCTTCCAGTCGATGATTGGGCGAAAGGGCAGGTCCGGCGGAGGCAAGTCGCTCATTTTCGATACGTTGACGACCACATCGTCCTAGCGGGAAGGTTCAGCATTCTGGAAAAGTGGATGAATGACTACGGAGACAAGCTGCAAGAGCTGACCGGCTGCCATCTAAAGATGGAGAAGACAGAACCAGAAGGACTCAGGAAGTATCTTTCGAGTTCGAAGGGCCGGGAATCTGCTGTTGAGGCGACATCACTCGATACAAGATTTCCTAAGCCTTTCATGACTCAAATTCTTGCCAAAGTGTCAGATCTTGCTCGCTTAGATTTCGAATTACTGGACCATCTAAATCAAGAACGGGTCCTAAACGATCTTCAGCACCTCATACTTACAGAATTCCCGCATGAAGAATTACCGGAGAAAACGAGAATTTCTTTCGCTGCTACGCTGCTTGCACGCTTTACGCCGAGACTCCAGGTGGCGGATGCCGAGTTGCCGAACGCTCTTCTTCATGAAAATGAAGTTGGTCGAGAAATATCGCGGATTCGGAACCTACTCGGCGAATTACGGCCGAATTCAATGAAGTATGAGCAGGAGCGTCAGAATCTTAGGAAGTTAAAGAAAGAGCTTAATCGTGTTCTGAGATTAACAGATAACCTCAATGAGACAGGCGCTCAGAGAACGCAGAAACGTACGAAGTTGACTCTATCAGTCCTCAGTGAAGCCATCAAATCGCACCCGGAGAAGCTGCGCTTGTGGCAGCGAATGCTGGACTACGTTCGTATCGCAGGAGAGGACCCCGGCAGAGTATTCAGGCTCGCAAATTACATCGGCAGGAAAAACCCGCTCGGTACGGCATTGCTTTACGCAAAACTCAAGCAAATTGCCTGCGCGCAGGTATTCATCACAGCAAGACAAGTTCTGTCGCAGGAGGCTCCGCCAAGGACCAGGGAGTTGGCAGCGGACTACCTCTTTAGGCTCAATCGACTGAGGCTTGACGACACAAGCCATCGTGGAGCGTACTACGAAACAGAAGCGACAAGGACTCTGGAAATAGCTTTCCAGGCAGTTGGAGATCTGTTCAGGTCAAAGTCGTGTCCTGGTTTGCCAAGAAATGTGCAAGAGAGACTGAGGCGGGAATTGTCCGCCACGTCTGGTCATGCCAAGTCAATACTTGACGGGGCCGATTTGTGGTGGCTGGGATCGCAGGTAGGGACCCTCTATGAGAGTGACCTCTTGCCAGTTTCGATCCAACGGTTCGCTGAACGGCTACGACCACGGGATATCACTTCGTGGCGTATCTGGGACATATTGAGGGTGCGACCACCGGCATCAGCAATACGAGATCTGAGCAGAACACCCTCGATGACGACGAGGGCAGATTCGGGATGGGTCGCGGATATTGTGTTTCCATTGAAGCGTCGCGATGCAATGAAGCTCAGAAAGGCACGAAATTCCGAGGTCCGCCAGGTGGCGAGGCTTTTTGCGGCTCGCAGAAGATCTGAAATCTTGCTTGCAGAGTGGATTGATTGGACCTCTGCTTCCGTACGCAATCAGTTTGACCCCCGGATTAGCGAATGGACTGCCCTGGAAATCCTGCGATTGGTCGCGGCAAGGCTTGGGAAGATTGCCCTTGATGAGCAGCTCTCTGTCGCAAGCAGTGTGTACAATTTCGTCCTCCCGCGTGATTGGACTACTTTGAAGGGCGTTCCAAGCTGGGAAGAGTGGAGGCGGATTTTAGGCGGCGGTGGACTGGGGCTTAGGCGTCGAGGCGTTGTACACGACGGTCGCGTCGTACCTGAACAGTTGACTGTTTCACGTTCCAACCTCGAATTCGCAGTTGTCAGGTCTCTAGGCGTCATTCTCTTGAACTTGTTGAGAAGAGATCATCGTATTCCGATTCGATTGGTAAATACTGGATTCATAGGAACAGTCCAGAGGATAGCGATTCGGCACATTCAGGACAAGCCTTGCTCGTCAAGAACAATGGCCATATTAGAAGCCCTCCTAATGGATCGAACGGCCGAGACTCTGATTCTCACGCGAAGGGGATTGATTGATCATGGAATGCACGATGACACTGCCCGCGACGTCCCGGTTATCGGGACCATTAGAGAACTACAGAGAGAGATTCTGCATGCAGAAAAGATACTCGCGGGTTATCAAATTACAGTGTCAGCGCACGAGCCAAGGCAATTGATCCCTCTCTACCTTGGACAATACACACGAGAAAACTGGAATTTGGTTGACTCTTTCCCTGGTCTCGCACAGGAGGGCGTGAATGCTGGCGAATAGAACAGATTATCGAGACTCAATCCGAGTAGGGTTGATACAGACAAACTGCCCGTCTGAATATTGGTCAATGCCTGCCGCTAAGAAAGCCGTCTACAGCGATGAGTTGTGGAACTTCATCAAGGGCTGTTTCGCAGCATTCCTGGTGGGTCAAGACCGTCCGGACATAGTCTTGCTACCTGAATTAGCCGTGCCGCGCTATCGCATCTTTCAATTGCAATCAATTGCCTCGCGGCTGGGAATAATTGTCATCGTGGGACTGGATTACGTTCTAAATCCCAAGAAACTCGAGGCTGTGAACGAGGCGGTCGTTATAATTCCTGATAACTGGCAATCAAAGACTTTCGGTCGTTACTGCCAACAGATTCGGGTCGGCAAGATTTACCCGGCACCCAAGGAGCGTGAAGACCTTCTGAAACATGGGTACAAATTCAAAAATGAGACCATCTACTACCTCTTTGACGCCCATGAACTGGGACGATTCGGCGTAGCGATCTGTTACGACTTGATGGATCTGGAGCGAGCCGCGCTATATGGCGGATTTATCCAGCATCTATTCGTTCTGGCGTACAACCAAGATACACAGTCGTTCTTTCAGATTGCGGAAGCCTTTTCACGCGTCATGTTCTGCAACGTGGTGATCTGTAATACCGGGCAATTCGGAGGATCGGTCGCCATTGCGCCATTTTACCGGCCGTGGAAGCGCTTGGTTTATCGCCACGAGGGTGCTCGGCTCGCGACCTCTCAAGTTATCGAGCTCCCAGTCCGCGAACTTGTCTTGGCCCAAGGGGGTGAGCACAAGATGATCAGCGTTCCTTCTGAGGAGCAACTTTTCAAGAACAGACCTCCTCAGTTTGAAAGTCGTGTTCCCGCATCGCTAGTTGAAAAGAAAATTTAGGAACAGGGGGCGAGCCCGTAGCGATATACCCGAGTTCCCTGGCGTAAGCTCGCCTATTTCCACGTATCCTCAGGAAGATTGACGACGATCGGCTCGGAAGTGCTTCTGATCACGACCCAGCAGAAAGGGAACTCCATCGACCGGTTGATTTCCCGGTGCACCAGCCAAGCCGGCACGTGCAGAAAATCTCCCGCGCGCGCTATGACGGAATGTTCTCCCCGCTCGCCCCACTGGATGAACGATTCGCCTTCCAGCACATACGCGACTGTTTCCTGCAAGCCATGATGATGGATTCCCGTTTGCGCTCCGGGCTCGACCAGAAACGTTCCGCCCCAGAGCGCCGAGTGGATGCCCAATTCGGGAGACACCGCCGCGAGACGCAGCGAACCCGGCGTCTGCGAGGTCCCTTCGCTGAACTGATTGGGATGGACGACGCTGATGGAGAGAGGATCGCTTTTGTTCATGCCCAATTCGATGTGCCGAAGGGCGGGGAGTTGCAACCCGGGAGCGCCGGCACCGCGACGACTACTTTTTCTTTTTACTTCGCTTGCCAGCCCCATTGGCCCGCTTGACGGGTCCGGTGCGCGCTGCCTTTCCCGTTCCGCTGAAGGCGCTTCCTGATTTCTGATGAGCTTCTTGTGCGTACTGGTAAGCCTTGGCTGAGTACTCCATCGCCTGCTTGGAAAACTCGTGCCCGGTCTGGTGATCTTCTTGGCCGTGATGCGTCGCAGCGACACGGTGGGCGTGCGCGGCAAGATCGTGGAACTCGGCGGCTCTGAAGTGCCAGTCGTTTCGGCCTAGCCTGGCGTGGTTCCCTCGATTGCCTCGGTTGCGCATGAGCCGCTCCTTTAAGAGATCAAGCTGAATTGTACCACGCTGATTTCTCCGGCCCCGTGTTGCTTACGTTCCCGGCCTTAAGCAGCGGACATCCGCATCATCGGCACAGGTCCCGAGAAACGATCTTGCCTCCGTTGGCCACACGGAAGCTTTGCGGCTCAACAGACCCAAATAGTGATCCAGGTCACATCTTTCGTCGAGAGAACGCGTTACAAAAGACGTGTCGACGGGAGGGGGCGCGTGTATTCTGGAGGTGAAGCAATCGAAGAGTTAGGAGGTAAATTCACATGCCACAACCACAAGAAGCCCGAATCAGTTGTAGGGAATGCAACAGCTTCTACGCCTCAGAAATTGAATTGTGGGAGCACATGCAAGAGGCGCATCGCAGGTCTGTTTCAGAACCAAGCCCTTTCCATCATGGTGGTACACACCCAGAAAGCCGTAAGAATCGGTTTGGAACAACAAAGGAAGAATGGGCCAATGTTTCCGTGCATTTGAGGAATCACGTCCAAGTCCACTTCAAGTCGGAAGAGCTAAACGTCATTGACCGATTCATCCTCCTTGCCAGCGAGGCCTCGATTTTCGACGAAGTCTGCCGGTAGGCGCGACTCACAGAGCAATGCCCGGGGCGTTGCCCCGGGCTGGGATGTTCCACGCCGTTGGCGCGAAAACTTGGTGGTGTTTTCAAGCGGAGGAAATTGCAAGGGAGTGATTTGCGACTCTACGCTTAGTCATTCCGAGTCGGCATATTTCTCGCGTTATAGTCGAAATTCTTCGTCGCAATCGCAACCGTCATGCGAGTGTGGGCGTCATCTAATTGATTTAAAACCCGCGCCCGCAATCCGCCGTCGCCTGAATTGTCCCTTTCCGTGCCGCAATCCTGCTGCGCCATTTCCAACAATTTCAGACTCTTCGCGAGACGATCCGCCCATGGCATGCGCGCGTCAATTCGAGGAACGGCGCGCGGCTTCTTGCCCTCCGCGCCGATCTCTTTCTCAATGTCCGCCATGGCGCCGTCAATATTGGCAATCGTCAAGCTTATTTCATCCTGCGACCCATTGACTGCTTGCGCCTCGTTCGGCCGTTGCAACAACGCGCGGGCTAAACGCAGCTCATCCATCGTGCGATCGTAGCCTTGGTGCTTTTGGCCCGCCAGGATTGTACCGGGAAGGCACAGGACTAGCGCCATTGCCCCAAAGCGGCACATTTTCGAGGTTCTGAACATAAGATAGACGCCTCCTTGTTCGTTCAGAATCCAACGAAAGGCAGTCCTTGGCGAGAGTACGTCCGATTGGCGTGTCCGAAGAGTAATCACCGGCTGGTAGCGCCAGGGCCGATCCAAGCTGATTCGAGGGCCCCCAACCTTTCCTTTTGCCTCATCCGGGAGCATAATCCATGAGCAGATAGTGTGTACGAGGGAGTAAGCAGATTCACGGACCAGGGGCGATAGAACGGGAGCCACGACAATGCCTCTACAAAATTCGGACGTATGGTTCATCACCGGCTGTTCGACAGGCTTCGGACGGGAACTTGCGAAACTCGTGCTCGACCGCGGCTACCGCGCCGTCATAACGGCGCGCGACACCAGCAAGATTCGCGACCTCACCGCGGGCCACGAAGGCCGCGCGCTCGCCCTGAAGCTAGACGTCACGGACAAAGCGGAAGTGGCCGAAACTGTGAGGTACGCCGAGTCGGTTTTCGGCAGCATTGACGTGCTGGTGAATAACGCCGGATTCGGGTACGTGGGCGCGCTCGAGGAAAGCGATGAGGACGAAGTTCGCGCCCTGGTGGAGACAAACTTTTTCGGCCTCGCCCGGATGATCCATGTAGTGCTCCCGGGCATGCGTCGCCGGCGGCGCGGCAACATCGTCAATATGTCGTCCATCGGAGGCCTCGTCGGATTCCCGGGCGTGGGCTACTACAACGCCACAAAATTCGCCGTGGAGGGCCTTTCCGAATCTCTCGCAAAAGAGGTCGCTCCGCTCGGCATCAAGGTACTAGTGGTCGAACCGGGCCCGTTCCGCACCGACTGGGCTGGCCGTTCTCTCAAGAAGAGCAGCCAGCAGATTCCGGAATACGCCGAAACCGCCGGCGCATTCCGCGAGCGCATCACGAGCAGAAGCGGCAAGCAGGTAGGCGATCCGGTGCGCGCAGGAGAAGCGATCATCAAGGCGCTGGAGTCCGACCATGCGCCGCTGCATTTGGTGCTCGGCCTGATCGCGCTGGAAACAGCTCGAACGAAGATAGAAAAATTGAGTGGTGAATTGGACGCCTGGGAAGAAACTTCGTTAAGCGCCGACTACCCCGAGAGCCACGCTGCCACGGCAAGCTAGATTCGACGAATTTATCCGCTTAATCCGCATCCCAGCCGCTCAAAGATTTGCCAAAGTGGCTATGGTTCCCAAACCTAGTAGCCGTTGATCGGCAGTCACCAGAGTTAGGCCAAGCACCGCCGCCGTGGCGGCCAGGAAACGATCGGCCGGATCCTGATGCGAAAGTGGCAGATCCTGCGCCGCGGCAACGATTTCGTGCGTCAACGGAGCTTCGCGCATATAAGTGGTTGCTCTCGTGACCCACTCCCGCGCATTGCCGTGCAACTGAATTCGACCCTTGGCGTGCAACAGCAAGACTTCCCATGTGCTCACAGGGGACAGCCACAACTCATTGTTCCGATCTTTCAGTTCGTTTTGCACGCGGCGCGAGAGCTGCTTCGGCTCCGCCAAGCTCCAAATCCAAATGTGGGTGTCGAGAAGAAGCTTCAATTTTTTATTGCCTCGATCGTCTCAATATCGATGACGGGTGAAACCACATCGCCCACGATATCGATACTGCCCGCGAGGGAACCGATCCAGCTTCTTTCGTCCCCCTCGCTGGAGGCCGGAATGACATCCGCGATCGCTTTCCCCCGGCGGGTAACTCGCAGCGGAGTTTTAGTCTTGCTCACCTCTTGTAGCAGCGACAAGCACTTGGCCTTAAATTTGGAAATGGCAATCTCTTGTATCGGCTTCTTCTTTGTGCTCATGGGCATGCTCCAGCGACCATTATAGAATACCATAGTCATTCGATATGGTCATTACAGATCTGAACCTGCATTGCCCGTGCTAACACACGATCACAACGCCTGGTCATGTGGAGAGCCCCCCGAGCAAGGGTGGGGCCTCATTGGCGTTTCAAGCGGCATCGCTGTTTCGATCCCCTGGAGAGGCACACTCCTGCTCCCGATCTCGTTTTTTGGGAAATCACTTTGTCTTGGGTCCTATGTGGTTACGAACTTCTCGAGCGCGGTATCGCAACCGGCAAGGTCTTCTCGTGCGTAACGGCCTTAGGAAGTTTGATGGAAACTCGCGCAGCTACTTCTTTTCCGCTCCGGCTTCCTTCTGATACTTCAGGAAGACATCATTATCCTCGCAAACGAATTCCGCGATATTCCAGTCCGGCTCAAAGTCAAAAACCCGCTTAGTCATAAGGGTTCTTGTATACGCTTTGGGATCGTCCACGGTGATCTCATCCACCAGGTGGTCGTGATCCATGCGCCGAATGCGCTCTACCACGTGCAAGGCGTCCGAGTGCGGGTGCCCTTCGCTGTCGATCCAGGTTTTGTCGTTAAAACCGCTTGTGTCGACGACGAGCGTATCTCCCTCCCACCGGCCGATCGAATCACCCATCCACGTGGGAGTCACACTCTGATGCTTTCGCCCATCCGTGAAAATCTGCCGCACATAGTTGCCATATTCGAAAAACATAATCATTCGGCCGGGAACCTGCATGATCTCCATCGGGTAAATGGAAACCATATAGATGGCCGGCACTCCGGGCGGCAGGCACTTTACAATTGGTTCGGTCGAAGTCGTCGACGCAACTGCGTTGGCCCCGTGGGTGGGCCGATTGGCCTTGAATCGCTCCTCTCCCCACGCGGTTAGAGGAAGTTTTTCCAGACGATTACCCTGTGCATCGGTCCAGTTCGGCCGGGTCGCTTGGCCAACCACTTGCACCCAAACTCCGGAAATCTCCGAGGCGTGAGTCCCGCCATCCGCGTTACCTTGCTCTGAACTGGTAGCAGAATGAGCGTGCAGGAAAAATAAGGACACAACCGAAGTAAGCAACGCAGTCCAAGCAATCTTCCTCGTTTTCATCAGCAGCTTCCCTCTGTTTGCATTCCTGTCGGATCTGCAGTCCCGATCTCGCCGTGAAAATCAGCCCCCGGTAAATTCCTCGCCGCTCGATAGCACGACTTTTCTCAACAGCATAGCCTTCGAGCCATTTCTCGCCGGGCAACCGAAAATTGTGATTTCGTCTCCCGTCTTCACGGTGTCCTTCGTCCAATGCCCCTTCCTCGCCAGCATGTTAGGGCTCTGGAGTTCTCCTTGCCATTCCTCGATCTTGCCCTGCTCGTTCTTCCGCGTGAAGTTGAGCAGGGCATGGGGATTCACAAACACGAAGCCGCTCACGGTCACGTGCCAGGTAACCACGTTGGCCATGTCGTAGTCAGAGACCCCATGGTGTCCAAACGTTACGGGAGAGATCGCAAACAGAACAGCGACTGCCGCCAAACAGGTCACGATTTTATTTCGCATGTCGGGCTGCACCTCGAGGAACACCCTTCTCGGGTGTACTTCCATTTCAACCGGATTTTCCGATTTTGGCCGCTAACCTGTGCATCGTACGCTTCTCCTGTCCTCGGCACAACGAATTTGCCACCAGAGCGACGATTCCGCAAGAAAGCCAGGCTGAGGTAGGAATGAGCTAGGTTGAGGAAAGCTCCGAAGCGTTCCTGGCCAGGCGAAAGATGGGGAAAGTAATTCGCTTAACCGTTCGAGAATAAAAGCGGCGCCGTCCGAAGAGACCATCGGCAAGTCGTTCTTGAGTCTATTATCATTTTTATTCAGCACGAACGCGTTCTAAAAACCGGAAATGTGAGCGGCAAGAATTCACTTTTCTTCGTCTCAAAAAGGGGCGTGTATTCTTTTGTTCCGACTAGATATTATGCACGGATGGACGAAGATCAGTTTCGCCACCTGCTACAGTTGGGGCACGGACGGGCAGTCCTATATGCCAGAGACCACAATGTCGAAGGCTTTCGGAACGCAATACTGGATGCCTGCCTGCATTGTCGGGCCTATGACGCCCAGATTGAAGGCACACGGGCGTCCTATATGCTGGATTTGTTGGACCTGATGCCAGGCAAGGAGTTCTATTATGACGAGGTACTAAACGTTCTGCCAGGCAGCGGAGACGATTGGGATGCGGTGCAAAGGTTTCACTTTGCGGCTTGTCTTGCACTAGATGGAAATGAGCGGGCGAAGCGAGGGATGTATGAGAGCTATAATCCGGGGCCGAAGAAAGGGGAAGCCATCGCAATCGAGTTCCTCCAAATGGATGGAATCGACGGCCTGCTTTTTGCGAGTGAGAAGATCGGCGCGCTGCTGATGGCCACGACGGAGAAAGTCGACCTGGGTTGGTTGATGAGTGCGGCCAAGGAAACGGTCGGGGAGCAGGAGACTCGGGAGGCTTTACGGAAGGCTGGAGCGGAGAATCCTCGGATCGAAGCATATCGATTGGCGGATGAAGAGAGCCGAGATCACTTAGATGACCGTCTGCGCAAATCCGGTGAAATGATGAGCGCCACGTATGAACAGGTTAAGCCGAAGCTCCCGGAGATGACTCCCGTGTGGATCGCCAGTTGGGGCGCACGAGCCAACGATGGTGAGCTTGAACATGCCGCGCGGGGGCTGGCCGCAGCGCGAAGCCCCAAAGAGCAGTATGCCCACTTACGGATTTTCGCACGGCGGCTTTTCCCGCTCGATATCAAGTTACTGTTCAGCTTGGTCGATGTCGAAGAGGAGCGGGTGGGATTGGCCGCGACAAGCGCCCTATCGCAAATTATTCACCCAGAGGTTAGACAACTCGCGTTCTGACTTGTAGAAACGCGGGCTAAGTGGAGGGGCGAGGCCGTCGAACTGCTTGCGCGCAACTTTAGGCCCGGGGATCACGCAATCGCGCTCCGCTGGTTTGAAGCGGAGGATGATCTCGAAACACTACACTCGTTTGGCATGGACTTGACGGACCTCTGGGAACGGCACCCAGATGAGGAAACCGAAGTGCCCATGCTTCTCTCTATGTACGAACGAGGTCCATGTTCTTTTTGCCGAGAGAAAACGGTCCGTCGGTTGATTGAACGAGGAGCACTGACGGAAGAACTTCGATTGGAATGCTCTTACGATGCAAACGGTGACGTTCGCGATCTTGCCAAGGGATCGCCCCCCTCGTCACCACAGGGTTAAGTTGTCGTATCCCGGTCTGTGCGTTGGTCAGGCCACTCGTCTTGCAATCCCTGTCGGGAAGTAGCTCGACAAGTAGCCGCGTCCTATGTTTGACCTTGACGCGTTATAGCAATAATGCGATAATCCGTAATGGCAGAGAACTCCAAGACCACATGAGCGGCGAATTCACAATTGAGTATGTGGAATTGCCCAACGGCCGCGTCCCTGCCCGAGAGTTTGTGGATTCGCTTGACGACAAAGCAGCGGCCCGGATAGACGCGTTTATCGACCGCTTGCGCATCCATGGCAATCGAATGCAAGGGAAGTTCGTTAAGAAGCTTACGGCTGAAATATTCGAGCTAAGGGTCAAGCAATTCGACCGGATTTTCCGCGTGCTGTTCTTCTATCAACCGGGAATGCTGATCGTGATTACGTCAGGATTTCAGAAAAAGACGCAACAGACCCCACAGGGCGAAATTGCAAGGGCAGAGCAGCTAAAAAAGCTCTGGATGAAGTACCGAAACCGTTACACAGGATCGCCGAAGGAAAGAGAAGCCATCCTGAAGGAGTTGGGACTATGAAGCGCGACAAACACAGTGAAATTGTCGAACAGCGCGCCCGCAAGAGCGCAACCTACCGTAAGACATTCGGGCGCACTTTGCACCAGATTGATCTGGCCTTACTGGTGCGCGAGATGAGGGAGGATGCAGGGTTTACTCAGACCGAGCTCGCTAGGAAGGTTGGGACGACACAGTCGGTGATTGCCCGCCTGGAGGACGCTGAGTACAACGGGCACTCGCTCACAATGCTGGAGCGCATCGCCGCAGTCTGCGGCATTGGGCTCAAGCTCCATGCAGAGAAAAAGCCCAACTTCGACCGCGAAGTCGCGCTGGTCTAGTTCCATAAGTAACAGACCATTGAACGACTGGCCGGTTTCCCATGCAAATCGTTGGGGTCCAATAAAACCCAGTAGGGTCCAATTGTGGTCCAAAGCGGTCCATTCTCAAGCTGGATTCACGTAGGTTAGCCTTGCAAGGGCAATTGAAACATCGTGATTTCTGGAGCGGGCGATGGGAATCGAACCCACGTCTAGAGCTTGGGAAGCTCCTATTCTACCATTGAACTACGCCCGCACTACGCTAACGCTACCAAACCCGCCGAAGTCTTGCAAGAATTCAATGGCCATCATTTCATGCTAGAGTGTCGCGTTGCGTTTGTCTTAGTCCGCCAGACGTGGCGGCGAGCCGCACTCTTGGGAGGACGTTTTGGCGTACCGGGATTTGCGCGAATTCATTGCCAAGCTCGAAAAAGAGGGCGAGCTGCGGCGCATCGCCGCTGAAATCGATCCGGTCCTCGAGATCACGGAGATCACCGATCGCGTGACGCGCGCCGGCGGCCCGGCGCTGCTGTTTGAAAAACCGAAAGGCTCTCGAATTCCGCTGCTCATCAACATGCTGGGCAGCGAGCGGCGCATGAATCTCGCTCTCGAAGTCGCGAACATCGACGACGTGGCGGCGCGCATCCGCGGGTTTCTCGACCTGCAATCGCCGCAAGGCTTGCTCGACAAAATCAAAATGTTGCCGAAGCTCGCCGAACTCGGCTCTTTTTTTCCGAAGTCCGTGAAGACCGGCCCGTGCAAGGAAATCATTCGCCGCGAAAATTTCTCGTTGTTTGAATTTCCAATCCTGAAGTGCTGGCCGCAGGATGCGGGGCGTTTCATCACCTGGCCTCTGGTTATTACGCGCAATCCGGAGACGGGGAAGCGCAACGTCGGCGTCTACCGCATGCAAGTGTATGACGAGCGCACCACCGGCATGCACTGGCAAACGCAGAAGCACGGCGCCGAACATTTCCGCCGCGCCCGCGCCGCCAATCCCGATGGCCGCATCGATGTGGCCGTGGCGATCGGATCGGACCCGATGACCTGCTTGTCCGGCATCCTGCCCATCCCGCCGGATCTCGATGAAATGATGTTCGCGGGTTTCCTCCGCCGCGAACCGGTCGAAATGGTGAAGTGCGAGACATCCGATTTGGAAGTGCCGGCGAATTCCGAAATCGTCCTGGAAGGATTCGTGGACTTAAAGGAAATGCGCACGGAAGGCCCCTTCGGTGATCACACTGGCTTCTACTCGCTGGAAGGAGAGTTCCCCGTCTTCTACGTCACGTGCGTGACGCAACGCCGCGATCCCATCTACCTCACGACGATCGTAGGCCCGCCGCCGCAGGAAGATTTTTTCATGGGGCATGCCGTCGAGCGCGTCTTCCTTCCCGTCATGAAAATGCAGTATCCCGAAATCGTGGACGTGGCCATGCCGGCCGAAGGCGTCTTTCACAATCTGATGATTGTCTCCATCCGAAAGTCCTACCCCGGCCACGCGCGAAAAATCATGCACGCGATTTGGTCGCTGGGGCAAGCGATGTTCACCAAGGTCGTCGTCGTCGTGGACCACGACGTAAACGTGCAGAATTCGCGCGAAGTGGTTTGGAAATCGCTCTGCGCCATCGATCCAGAGCGGGACGTTGAGTTCGTAATGGGTCCCGCCGATACGCTGGACCATGCTTCGCGCATCCAGGACTATGGCTCGAAAATGGGAATTGACGCGACGCGCAAGTGGGAAAGTGAAGGATTTCGGCGCCCGTGGCCGGATGAAATTGTCATGGATTCTGACACAAAACGGCACATCGACTCGATCTGGCAGACGCTGGGTCTGCCGCGATAGCACAAAGTTCCGCAAAAAGTGTCTGGAAAGCTCATACTAGTAATAGTAGTCCTAGTATTCACTAAACCCCATCCATAGCGGTTTTTGCCCTTTTCCTGTCCGCGCGGTCAGCCGCCTAAGCGGTATTAATCAGAACAACTTGCGAATCCGTTTGCTTGACACTCAAGGTGGGGGATGCCAAATTCGCTGTACGCGGCACCTGCTCTGCGAGTCATGGATTTTGTGCTGCGCTGTGTTCCCGGGGGCCGTATGGGGCCCCAAGTGGAAAATCGACCGAACCGACAGATTCGAGCCCGCCACGGCAAGCGTGGCGGTCAAAGCATGTGATCCGAGAGACCGGGCCAGGGCAGGATGAGGCCAGTTTTGGATCATGGCAAGTGCAAGTCCGAAGGCAGCTTAGGTTTCAACGTGATGGGAGCAGGTCGCTTGAGCGCATTGCAAAGCTGAAGATCGGAAGATTCGGCAAGCGAAGGAATCCTGAGGGGTTTGGACATGTTTGGTACCTCTAAACAGAAGGCTCTCGTCGGCTTGGATATCGGCTCCAGCTCCATCAAAGCCGTGGAGCTAAAGAACACGAAACACGGATATGAACTCGTCAGTTTTGGGCTGGAACCCCTGGCCCAGGACACCGTGGTAGACGGCGCGATTATGGACGCGCCGCTGGTCGCCGGAGCGATCAGCCATATCTTTGATTCCTACAAGGTAAAGACCAAAAATGTGGCCACCGCGGTTTCGGGGCACTCGGTGATTGTCAAGCGGGTTACGCTTCCCTCCATGACGGAGGAAGAGCTCTACGATCGCATCCAATCCGAGGCCAGCCAGCACATTCCGTTCGATATCGCGGACGTGAACCTGGACCACCAGTTGCTTGAGTCCGTGGACTCGCAAATGGATGTTCTTCTGGTCGCGGTCAAAAAAGACAAGATTCTGAACCACACCAACGTGCTGGCTCAAGCGGGCAAGAACTCCACGGTTGTCGATATCGATGCGTTTGCTCTGCAGAATTGCTACGAGGCGAATTACGATCCGGATCCCGGCCAGACCATCGCTTTGCTGAATATTGGCGCCAGCGTGATGAACATTAACATCGTGCGCGGCGGCATTCCCTTGTTTACGCGCGACGTTTCGGTCGGAGGCAATCAATACACCGACGCGCTCCAGAAGGAACTCGATCTGAGCTTTGAAGATGCGGAGCGGCTGAAGCACGGAGAGAACATCGCCGGCGTCGCCGAGGAACACCGCGCCACGATCCTGCGCTCGGTGACGGACATCCTGGTCCTTGAAATTCAAAAGACGTTCGACTTTTTCCGGGCGACCGCGACGGGCGAGAGCATCCAAAAAATCGTCGTGGCCGGCGGCAGCGCGCGCGTGCCCGGCTTGATGGATGTCTTGCGGGAAGAGTTTGCCATTCCGGTTGAGGAAATGTATCCGTTTCGCAAAATCGTGATCAATCCAGCGCGCCACAACGAAGACCAGATTCGCGAACTTGCTCCGCGCCTGGCCATCGCGGTGGGGCTCGCGCTCAGGAGTTTTGACGAACAATGATTCGCATCAACCTACTTGGCAGAGCGCGGCCGAAAGCCCAGCGCACAACCGTGCCCCTCGAGGCCACGCTGCAATATGTGCTGCTCGCGATTGCGCTGGTCGTAAGCCTCGGCGCGCTGTACGGGCACTACTTGTTGCTCGATCGCGAGAATACGAAGATTGCCGCGCACATCCAGAAACAGACGGGTGAAAAGGCGCGGCTCGAACAACTGAAGCAGCAGGTGGACAATTTCGAGAAGCAAAAAGCCATCTTGCAGCAGAGGATCGGCGTCATCGAGGGACTCCAGCGGAACCGCACCGGCGGCCAGGAACTCCTCGAAGCCATCGCCAACACCGTCAGCCGCACCGATACCCTGTGGCTTACTTCCGTGGACCGCAAAGGGGATGCGCTGACCATCAATGGCTCGGCGGGCTCCCTCAACGCGGTTGCCAACTACATCACGCAACTCAAGCGATCGGGTTACTTCCAAACCGTGGAAATCAAGGAATCGCATCAGGACTCCGCGAATAAGGCCGTCCAGATCTTTATTTTCAGCCTGACCGCTCAGTTTGGTCTGCCGCAACCCGCCGGCGCCGCGCCGGCCGCTACAGGCAATGCCGCGCCGGCCGCCAATACGCCACCGGCAGCCAGCAAGCCGGGGAAGACCTAGGGGGAGCGATGGCGATTTCGTTCCGCGAATATCCGTGGTATCTGCAGGCGCTGATCTTCTTCGCGCTCGCGCTGGTCATTTTTGGAGCCGGTGAATACTTGCCAATGTCTCCCGTGGCGAGCATGCGGGGCACCCTGGACGAAAATATCACCAAGGATTCCAATTTGAATCGCCAGGTGGCGGAATTGCAAGTTTACGAGCGCCGCAACGCGGAATTCAAAGTGCAGATGGCGGCTCTGGAAAAGCAATTGGATACGTTGAAGACTATCGTCCCGGAAGAAAAAGAGGTGGACGAATTCATGCGTTTGCTTCAGGAAGCCGCTTCCGCCTCGGGCGTGCAGATTCGCAGTTTGACATCCCAGGCCGTCGTGCCCAGGGACTATCACTACGAGCTGCCGTTTACGATCAGCGTGGATGGGCCGTACTTCAGCATCGAGGATTTTTTCTCCCGGCTGAGCCGTCTGTCCCGAATCATCAATGTGGGTGACCTGGCGTTTACTGGCTTGGCCGATCCGTCAAAAGCGAATTTTCCCGTACGACCCGGCACCACTGTTCTTGGGACGTGCACTGTGACCACGTTCTTTAGCAAGCCGATGGATGCGTCTCCGGCCCCGGCGGGCAAGAATCAGCCCGTCAAAAAATAGGCGGAATTGAGCCGACTGACTATGCGACTCGCAAAATCATCGCGAACCCTGTTGCCGCTGGCCTTCTCGGCTGTTCTTGCGACGTGTGCTTTGGCGCAAGAACATCCCAACATCCAGCCAAACGCGGTGCGCGACCAACTGACGAATCAGGCTTCAAACCAATCCCAGCCGCCAAGCGCTCCCCAGGCCCCGGCGACTTCGCCGGCAAAGCCTTCGGCCCCCGCAACTGCAAAGGTTCCGCCGAAGACCTCGCCGAAGGCTCCAGCCAAGGCTCAGGCCAAGGCCAAGGCGCCGGCAGCCGCTAAGGGCGCAACGGAAGCGGCCTCCGGGAATTCCGCCAAGCCGCCGGTCGAAAAGCCCGCGGAGGAAAAAACCACGGTGCGGCGCGATCCATTCGACACGCTGCTCACCAAGGCGCGCGCGAGCAACGCGCCGCCGGAAAATCTTCCGCCCGGAAAAGCGGGCCTGATTGTCGACACGTTGCGCATCAACGGAATCGTGCACAGTCCCAACGGGATGATCGCAATCGTTTCTAATTCGCAGCAGCGAGTTTATTTTCTGAAGGAAGGCGACAAATTGTACGACGGCTCTGTCGAGAAAATCGCCCTCGATGGTATTTCCTTCCACGAGTTTGGCAAGGACGCGTTTGGAAAACCGCTGGAACGCGTGGTCACCAAGCGACTTTACCCAAGTCCAGGAGAACAGCAATGAAGACCAATCGGCCGGCTCTCGGGTTCCGCTGCCTGTTGCTGGCAGGCGCCGCGTGCGCGGTTCTGCCCGCGAGCGCGCAAGTCGCTCCGCTAACACTTGTGAGCGCGGCCCCGCAACTGGCCTCGATCTCGGCGATCGAAGTCGCTCAGCCAGGGCAGCAAACGACCGTGCGCATCAGTGGGACCGGCGAACTGCATTACAAGACTTCACGCCTGGACTCCCCGCCACGGCTGGTCCTGGATTTTGCGGATACGCGCTTAAATGTTGAAAAGACCAGGGTGCCCAGCCAATACACGCCTGTCCTGGACGTGCGCACCGGGCAACCGAACCCTGGGCAATCGCGAATCGTGATCGATCTTGCGAAACTGGTTCCGTTCAGCACGCAAGAGAACGGCTCAAATGTTACGATTTTTTTCACCGCCCCGGCGGCTCCGGCAGTTCCGGCAGCGCTGCATCCGGCCAAAAAGCCCGCCCAGCTTAGACTGAAGGCGGTCAACGTGCCGAATATGCCGCTCCCCACTTGGCTGACGGGACGTGACATGGGCTTCGCGCGGCCTGCCAGCGGGCCCGCGGCTCCCGCGCCGCAAAATCCGCCCGTGGCGGACTCTCAAACTCCGGCTGCTGCTCCCTCGCCGGAAAAGAAATATACGGGGGACCCGATTTCGGTGAATCTCAAGGACGTGGATTTGAAGGATTTCTTCCGCCTGATTCATGAAATCAGCGGACTGAACGTTGTGTTGGACCCGTCAGTTCGCGGAACGGTGACTTTGGTCCTGGACGAAGTTCCCTGGGATCAGGGCCTGGACATCGTGTTGCGCAACAATGGCCTCACCAAGGAAATCGACGGCAATGTTCTGCGGATCGCAACGCAAGATACCCTGAAGCGCGAAGCGGATGCGCGCAGGGATTTGGCCAAGGCGCAGTCCGACTCGGTCGAGACGGTGACGGTCACGAGGGTCCTGAGCTACGCCCAGGCAACCTCAATGGTAAACACTCTGAAAAAGTTCCTGACTGCCCGCGGCGACGTTTTTGCCGATGTCCGTTCCAACACCCTGATCATTCGGGATATTCCCTCCTCGATCCCGAAGGTCGATAACTTGATTCGCCAGATCGACCGGAAATCACAGCAGGTGGAGATTGACGCGCGCGTGGTGCAGACCTCGCGTTCGTTCGCCCGCGAAATCGGCACTGAGTTCGGGTTCTCCGCTCCCACCGGGGTCACGGGGAACACGGGTTTCGGCGGATTGACCGGACTTACGAGCTTTCTGAGCCCAGTGATCCACTCTGTCGCTACTCCTTTCTCGACAGCAGGGACCGGAGGGAATCAGATTCCGCTCAATACAAATCTCGGCGCCACCGCGCCGACCAGCGGCTTTACCTTTGCCACGCAGGGACACAACTATGCGATCGATTTTCTGCTTAGCTTGATGGAGTCCCGCGGCGCCGGCAAGATCCTTTCCGAACCCAAGGGCATCACCCAGAACAACGAAAAATTGACGGTGAAACAAGGGCAACAAGTCCCGATCCAGACCAACATCAACAATACGATCACGGTTCAGTATGTGGACGCTTTGCTCAAGCTGGAAGTCACGCCGCAAATTACCTCCGAAGGAACCGTGTTCCTCGACATCGATGTGGAGAATACACAGATTGACAAGAGCATCTCCGTCTTAGGCAATCCGGGGCTGGACACGCAGTCCACCCAGACCAAGGTTCTCATCAACGACGGCGGCACCGTCGTGATTGGGGGTGTGGTTGTGACCAATCAGAATACGACAATCGACCAGGTGCCTCTCCTGGGGAGCATGCCCCTCATCGGCAACCTGTTCAAACACACGTCCATCAGCGTGTCTACTCAGGAGTTGATGTTTTTCGTGACTCCCCGAATTTTGCCGGGCTGAGTCTTGCAAGGTACAATATCGCGTGACCTGGGAGGAGACCTCGGTTTCCTCCCTTTTTTATGCCGATCACCACGACCAGCCGGTTAAAGCGGCTCCGCCACCTACTGGATAAATCAGGAGCCGGTACGTTGCTTGAGACGCACCTGGCAAATATCTATTACCTGTGTGGGTTTTCGGGCGATTCTGGGGCTCTACTGGTCGATCCCACGTCAGCCACCTTATTCACCGACGGCAGGTTTACGATTCAGGCGAAAGAAGAAACCCGCGGTATCCGCGTGCACATTCACCAAGGCCCGCTCCTGGGTGCGGTTGGCGAACACCTCCGAGCAAGGAAACGCCACAGGGTCGCGGTTTCTCCTTCGCATCTCACTTTGGCAGGCTGGAAGACACTCAGAAAGGCCGCAGGGGGCAATTTAAAGTGGGTCGCCATTGACGGCCTTGTAGAAAGCCTGCGCGCCATTAAGGACGCCACTGAGATCGATCGCATCCGGGACGCGGCACGCCTGGGCTCCCAGGTAATGGAGGAAGCGATCCGCTTGATCCGCCCTGGTGTCACCGAACTTGACATCGCTGCCGAGATTGGCTACCGGATGCGCCGGAAAGGCGCTTCCGGGGAGTCGTTCGAAGCCATTGTGGCTGCCGGGCCGCGCTCGGCGTTGCCTCATGCGCGTCCCACGGCGCGCCGAATTGGGAAAAACGAGTTGGTGGTGCTGGACCTGGGTGCTATACTGCGCCGCTACTGCAGCGATCTGACGCGCACGGTGCACGTCGGCAAAGCGCCCGCGCGGGTCCGCCAGTGGTATCAGGCGGTCCTTGACGCGCAAACGGCTGCGAGGGATGCGATGAAGTCGGGCGTAACTTGCGGGAAGATCGATGCGGCGGCCAGAAACGTGTTGCAAAATAGGGGTTTAGGCCGCTATTTTGTCCATAGCACGGGTCACGGGATCGGCTTGGAAATCCACGAGGATCCCCGAATCGCTCGGGACCAAAAAACGATTCTGGAGACGGGGAACGTGGTGACCTTGGAACCCGGTGTTTACGTGGAAGGCGTTGGGGGAATTCGAATCGAAGATGATGCTCTAGTGACCCCGCGCGGCGCCGAAATCCTTACAACAACTCCCCGGGAATTCCTCGAACTCTGAGCAAAACGATGAAGGGATCCAAAAAACAGCCGGCCGGTTCCGACATTTCCGTGCCGGGAGTCGACCTCGGCCAATTGGAGCGCTTGCTTTCTTTCATGTCCGAACATGGGCTGGAAGAGTTCGAGTATGCGCACGGGGACCTGAGGATACGCTTGAAAAAGGCTATCCCTCAGCCCAGCGCGGCTCCGGTCCTGGCGCTTCCCATGGCGCAAGCAGTAGCTCCGCAGGTCATTGTGGCGCAGGCTCCGCCAAATGCTGCCCAAACGGCCCCGCAGGCCGCCCCAGGGCCCCCTCAGCCCGCTCCTGTTGGTGCGGCGGACGAGCACATTATCAAGTCGCCTATCGTTGGCACCTTCTACGCAGGCCCGAGTCCCGATGCAGGGCCGTTTGTCCGCGCGGGGGACTTCGTCGAGGCGGGCCAGACGGTTTGCATCATCGAAGCCATGAAACTGATGAACGAGATTGAAGCCGATATCGGCGGGGAAGTGGCGCGAGTTCTGGTCGAAAACGGCCAGCCGGTGGAGTACGGCGAACCGCTGTTCGCGCTGCGGCCCACGGGAAAAAAGAAGTAGTGGCACAGTCCCGCCGCGGCGGGACTGTGGGGTTTCGTGCTTGCAAGGCCTAAAACCCACAGGCTGAAGCCTGCGCCACTTTCGGCCTGAAATGTTTCGAAAAATCCTCATAGCCAATCGCGGTGAGATCGCTCTGCGCGTGATCGATGCGTGCAAGGAACTGGGCATCGCCACGGTCGCGGTTTATTCCGAAGCCGACCGCAACGCGCTGCACGTGCGTTTTGCGGATGAAGCCGTGTGCATCGGGCCGCCCCGCTCGAGCGAGAGCTACCTGAACATCCCGCAAGTGATCAGCGCCGCCGAAATCACCAACGTCGACGCGATCCATCCCGGCTACGGGTTCCTTTCCGAGAATGCGAACTTCGCCGAGGTGTGCGAAGCTTCGCACATCACCTTCATCGGCCCTTCGCCGGACTTGCTGCGCATGATGGGCGAAAAAGATCAGGCCCGGCGCGAGATGGCGGCCGCCGGTGTGCCCATCGTTCCAGGCTCGCAGGGAACCATCGCAGACGAAGCCGCGGCCCTCGCCGAAGCCGCGCGAATCAAGTATCCGGTGATCCTGAAAGCGTCAGCGGGAGGCGGGGGACGCGGAATGCGCGTCGTCCGCAGCGAGGAAGAACTACCGGGCGCGTTTGCAACCGCCCGCAATGAAGCGCAGCAAGCCTTTGGCATACCGGATATGTACATCGAGAAATTCATCGAGCGTCCGCGCCACATCGAATTTCAAGTGCTCGGTGACAAGCACGGGCGCGTCATGCACCTCGGCGAGCGCGAATGCAGCATCCAGCGCCGCCACCAGAAACTGATCGAGGAATCTCCCTCGCCGGCGGTGGATTCCAAGCTGCGCGCCGAACTCGGGGCCCGCGTGGTCGCGGCGCTCGAACAAGTGGGGTACACCAGCGCGGGCACGGTTGAATTCCTGATGGACGAAGACGGCTCGATCTACTTCATCGAAATGAACGCCCGCATCCAGGTAGAGCATCCCGTGACGGAAATGGTCACGGGCGTGGACTTGATCAAGTCCCAGATTCGCCTGGCGACGGGCGAACGGCTCGGCGAAGTCGTCGGCAAACTCAAGTTGCATGGGCACGCGATCGAGTGCCGCATCAACGCCGAAGACCCCGAAACGTTCATCCCCTCGGCCGGACACATTACCGTGTTTCGCACGCCGGGCGGCCCCGGAATTCGAGTGGATACCGCGGCGCACGCCGATGCCGTCATTCCCCCGTACTATGATTCGCTGGTCGCCAAACTCATTGCCTTTGGCGACACCCGCGCGGAGGCCATTGTGCGGATGCGGCGCGCCCTGGAAATGTTCGTGGTCGAGGGCATCAAGACTTCCATCCCTTTGCAGCGCAAAATCATGATGGATCCTGACTTTATTGCCGGCCGGCTGGACACCCACTTCCTTGACCGTTTCGCCACATCGCACGCGGGATAAACCCATATGAACCTTGTGTTCCCTCGCCTCTATGCCATACTCGACCCCACTTTGCTCGCCATTTCGGAGCTAGATTTGGCCGAAGCGCTGGCAGGATCCGGGGTCGAGCTGATTCAGTACCGCAATAAGACGGCTTCTTCCCGGCATTTTTTTGAAATCTCCCGGCGGCTCTCGACCGTTCTCGTCCCGCGTGGCGTCCGCCTGATCGTGAATGATCGTCCGGACATTGCTTTGCTCGCAGGCGCCGGCGGCGTGCATGTCGGCCAGGATGACTTGAGCGTCGAAGACGCGCGCGCCGTTTGCGGCGGGTTTGAGGGTAAAGATCGCTGGGTGGGGGTTTCCACTCACACGCTCGAACAATTGGCCGCGGCGGACCGTACCTCCGCCGACTACATTGCCTTCGGCCCGATTTTTCCGACCGCGACAAAGAAAAATCCCGATCCAGTCGTCGGGACGGAACTTTTGCGGAAGGCGCGGCAGATGACGAAGAAACCTCTGGTCGCGATTGGCGGAATCACTCTTGAACGCGCGGCGGAGGTATATCGCGCTGGAGCGGATTCGCTGGCCGTGATTCGCGATTTGATCTGCGCCCCGAACCCCGGCGTTCGGGCACGTGAGTTCCTTGATGTGGCGACATCCACAACTTCTCGCGGATCGTAATCGGGTGCGGGCTCTACTTGCTTGTCCTGATGCAAGAAGGAGAGCCCGCCAGAAGAAGGAGCGGCCCGGTGTCTGAAGCGAAATCCAACATAGCGACTGTGCTTCCAGTGGAGGCGGAATCCTCCGGATTCGTTCGCGGGCTGGGTTTGTTCGACTCGACGACGATCGTTGTAGGTTCGATGATCGGCTCGGGCATCTTCATCGTTTCCGCCGACATTGCGCGCAACGCGGGATCGACGGGAGGACTGCTCGCGGCCTGGGTAATCACGGGGCTCATGACGGTCACGGCGGCGCTTTCTTACGGCGAGCTCGCGGCCATGATGCCGAAGGCCGGCGGGCAGTACGTTTATCTTCGCGAGGCCTACTCTCCGCTCTGGGGATTCTTGTATGGGTGGACGCTCTTCCTCGTCATCCAGACCGGGACCATCGCCGCGGTGGCAGTGGGGTTTGCGCGTTTCCTCGGCGTCCTGTGGCCCGCCATTTCTCCGAGCGCCTGGATCGTTTCTCCGATCGCACTCTCCGATAAATACGCGATCAGCCTTTCCGTGCAGCAACTCGTTGCTCTGCTCCTGATTCTGTTTCTGACTGCCCTTAACACGCAAGGGCTGAAGCTCGGGAAGTGGATCCAAAATATTTTCACTTCGGCGAAAATGCTGGGGCTTGCCGCTCTCATCTTTGCGGGAATTTTCCTCGGCCGGAACGCCGCGGCGATTCACGCTAATTTCAGCGGCCTGTGGACGCTTCACGACCCTCAGACCATCGAGCCGGGCGCCGCCTGGATGAAGTCCTTCATTCCTTCCGTGACGGCGGCGTCGGGGACTTTCGGTTTACTCATTGCGTTCGGCGTATCGCAGGTGGGATCGCTTTTTTCCGCCGACGCCTGGAACAACATCACGTTTACCGCCGGCGAAGTGAAAAATCCGAAACGCGATATCCCCGTTTCTCTCGCCGTGGGCACGGCGGTTGTCATCACGCTCTATTTTTTGGCCAACCTCGGATATCTTTCGACGCTCACGCTGCACCAGATTCAGACGGCGCCGGACGACCGCGTGGCCACCGCGACGCTCGCCGCGATTTTCGGCAATAGCGGCGCGACGCTGATGGCGCTGGCCATCATGATCTCGACCTTCGGCTGCGCCAACGGTCTGATCCTCGCGGGCGCGCGTGTCTACTACGCCATGTCGAAGGACGGATTATTTTTTCGCAGCATCGGAAAGCTGAACGCCAATCACGTTCCGTCGATGGGACTCGTGCTGCAGGGAATTTGGGCGGCGATCCTGGTGCTGCTGCGCACGCGCCTCGTGAATGCGACCACCGGCGCGGTGAGCTACGGCAATCTCTACGGCGTTTTGCTCGACTACGTCATCTTCGCAGTGCTCATATTTTACGTGCTCACCATCGGCGGTCTTTTCGTCTTGCGCCGCAATCGGCCGGATGCCGAGCGGCCTTATCGCGCGTGGGGCTATCCCATCGTTCCAATTCTGTATATCGTGACCGCGCTGATCATCATGTTGATCTTGATCCTGTATCAGACGCAGGACACCTGGCCCGGCCTGGTGATCGTGATTCTCGGCGTTCCGGTGTATTGGGCCTGGTCGCGGAAGTCTGGGGCGAACCAGTAGGACAGGCTTCAGCCTGTCTGGTTTTGATTTTTTCGTTAGCTCGAAAAAGCAGACAGGCTGAAGCCTGTCCCACAAAATCAAGGTGGATATGGCGAATCAACTGTTTCAAATAAAAACGCACGAGGCCCTCGTTGAGGAACTCCACGGCGAGAATCGATTGCGCCGCGTCCTTGGCCCCGTCCAGCTATCGAGCCTGGGCGTGGGTGCGATCATCGGCACCGGCATCTTCGTCCTGACCGGTGTCGCGGCGCATGATCTCACCGGACCCGCGCTAATGCTTTCCTTCGTGGTGTCCGGGATGACATGCTTTTTCGCGGCCCTGTGCTACGCGGAATTTGCTTCCATGGTCCCCGTTGCGGGATCGGCGTACACCTACGCCTACGCGACGCTAGGCGAACTATTCGCGTGGATCATGGGTTGGGATCTGATTCTTGAGTACGCGGTCGCTTCAGCCACGGTTGCGCACGGCTGGTCCCACTACTTTCAGGATTTTCTTCGCTTCTTCCATTTCGGATTGCCGCAGCACTTTACGAACGCACCCTTCGATTACGATCTGACTTCGGGACGCCTCAGTTTGACGGGCACTTGGTTCGACCTTCCCGCCATTGCCATCGCTTTGATCGTCACCGTGATTCTAGTGAAAGGCATCAGTGAAAGCGCCAGCGTGAATACCGCGATCGTGATTGTGAAACTCGCGATCGTTTTCTTCGTGATCGGCGTTGGCGCGTTCTACGTGCATCCGGCGAATTGGCATCCCTTCGCCCCGTTTGGTTTGACCGGACTCAGTTTCTTTGGCCACACTGTGATGGGACGAACAGGCCCCGGCGGCCAACCGATGGGCATGCTGGCCGGAGCGGCCATTGTCTTTTTTGCGTATATCGGCTTTGACTCGATCTCGACCCACGCCGAGGAAGCCCGCAATCCCTCGCGCGACGTCCCCATTGGAATCATGACTTCGCTCGTTCTCTGCACGGTTCTATACATCGCCGTCGCCGGTGTGCTCACCGGGATGGTGAATTACAGTCAAATCAATATCGATGCCCCTGTTTCAGATGCGTTCCGGCAGGTGGGTCTGCCGTGGGCGGAATTGCTGGTTTCCATCGGGGCAGTCGCGGGGATTACGTCGGTTCTCCTGGTGATGATGTTGAGCCAGCCGCGAATCTTTCTGGCTATGGCGCGGGACGGATTGCTGCCGACCGGATTTTTCGGCGCCGTGCACGAGCGGTTTCGCACGCCATGGAAGTCCACGATTCTGACCGGGCTGTTCGTCGCCGCGATGGGCGCCTTCCTGCCGTTGCGAATTCTCGCCGAACTCGTGAACATCGGAACCTTGCTGGCTTTCGTGATCGTTTGCGCTGCGGTTTTGATCATGCGGCGCACGCATCCGGAAGTGCGCCGTCCGTTCCGTGCGCCGCTGGGCTCGATCATTCCGATTCTCGGAATCTTGTGCTGCCTGATCTTGATGTTTTCCTTGCCCGTCGCAAACTGGTATCGCCTGGCCATCTGGCTGGTGATCGGCCTGGTGATCTATTTCACGTACGGCATTCATCACAGTCGCATCACTTTGCAGGACCGCGAGGGTAATGCAAAGGTCGCGCTCGGTCAGAAATAGACCGCCGGTGGCGCAGGCTTCAGCCTGTGGGGGTTAGTCCTTGCAGGGCCCAAAATCCACAGTCCGCCGCGGCGGACTGCGCCACAAGTGCCACGCCGAATAAATTTCGAGTAATCTCCCATCGCATTTTCTGGCGTAGTATCCTGCTCATTTGCGGCGGAGGTTTGCCTGATAGGATATGGCTTCAACATTTACAACGCGGAGCCGCGGCATTTGGGCGGGTATGAGCCTGGTCGATTGGATCGCGCTGGCGATCCTCGTCTTGTACGGAGCGCTTTGGGGATTGCGGCAGTACTACGCGCAGATCCCGCAGTCCGGCTTTCTTTTCTTCCTGGCGATTTGCGCCGCGATTTATTGGCTGGTGCGTGGATGGATTTGGGCTCGCGACCATCTCCTCTGGAGCCTGCGCAACCGGCTGGTTGCGGCGTATGTGTTCATTGCCGTCGTCCCGGTGCTGCTTCTGCTGGCGATGGCGGGACTCGCGGCGTACCTGCTGTACTGGCAGCTGGGCTCCTACGTCATTTACACCGAGATGGAAGAACGCGAGGAGCGCGTGGGAGTGGTAGCCACTGCCATGGCGACTTCGTACGCCGCCGAAGCGACGCTGGGACGCACTGCGGCGGCGCTGGCATTGCCGGTGGACCCCGCCACATACGTCAAGAATGCGATGACAGAATTGCCCGGGTTGAAGATCGAAACCGGCAAGGGAGAAGAATTGCTCCCGAAAAGCAGTGAGTCCGAGAGGGGCCGCTTCCGTGGGCTTGTTTTCGGCGATGGGCAGCTTGCATTACGGGCCGTGGTCGCGCGCCCGACTCCCGCGGGACGCATTTTGGTTTCCGCGGTTGTTCCCATCACACCCGAGCTGATCGACACGCTCGCGCCGGAACTCGGGCCGATCCAATTCAACGTTCTGCGAGCTGAGAGCGACAACACAAAATCCGTAGTTCCAAACGTGATCGCCACGCAGCAGTTTGTGCCCGTGCAGCAGATCGGGTCGAGCGGGCGGCCGGTTCCAAAAGCTGTGAATCCGTTCGACAAGCTGATCACGGGCATCGTGGGTCTTGACGTACTCGATTTGGACCAGAAACAGGGACAGGCAAGTCCAGTGCGCGTGGTCGTGGCATTCAGCACGCGCCCATCGCTCTTGAACCGGCGTCTCTTCAGTCCGCTCGGAGATTTGGGCGGCGCGGCCGCGACGGCGCTGCTGGTCGTTGGCGCGGTCTTCCTGGTCATTGAAATCGGTTCGCTCGTGACGGGAGTCATCATGACGCGGACGATCACAACGGCGGTCGACAACCTGTACAACGCAACCCAGCACGTGCAGGACGGCGACCTCAGCTATCGCGTGCGAATCCCACACCGGGATCAGCTCGCGGCGCTCGGCGAGTCGTTCAATTCGATGATGCAGTCGGTTTCCACGCTGATCGAGGAGCAGCGCCAGCGGCAAAAGCTCGAGAACGAGCTATCCATCGCGCATGAAGTGCAACAACAACTGTTCCCGCGCTCGCTGCCGAATTTGCAGGGAATCGAGATCGAAGCGATCTGCCGTCCGGCGAGAGTGGTCAGCGGCGATTACTACGATTTCATACGCATCTCGCCCACGCGGCTCGCCATCGCGGTCGCGGACATCAGCGGGAAGGGAATCTCCGCCGCGCTTTTGATGGCCAATGTGCAGGCCGCGCTGCGCAGTGATGTCCTGCGCTACCGGAACGGCCAGCCGGGAATTCGCCTTGAGCAGATTGACACCGCTGAAATTGTCTCGCACCTCAATCTGCATTTGTTCCGCAACACTTCCGACGAGCGGTATGCCACCGTTTTTTTTGCGGTGTACGACGCCGAGACGCGCCAGCTTCATTACACCAACGCCGGGCATCTTCCTCCCGTTTACATTTGCGGCAGCAAGGTCAGGCGTCTGGAAACCGGCGGGATGGTTGTCGGGTTGTTCAACGACGTGCCGTTTGAGCAAGGCGCGGTGGAAATCGA
>DATNIO010000075.1:0-13634 GCA_035604385.1 Verrucomicrobiia bacterium
TAACGCGACTGTCTAAACTGGGTTTCAATCGTGCATTGCGGAACCTTCAGTGCGCTTGAACGCAAGAATTTTCGTCGTTAATACCTGCACCTGCTCGCCCTTTTGATTGAGCGTAATGTTCCGCACCGTAACAACCGCCTGATTGGGTTTGGAGCGAGAGGGAACTATGTCGAGGATCTCGCTTTCCACCCGGAGCGTGTCGCCAGGACGCGTCGGCCTAGCCCAAGCGATTTCCCCGCCCAGGCCGACAAGCCCGCCGGCGAACGGCAATCCACTGGTTACCAGAAGCCGCATCGTCGCCGCCGCCGTATGCCAGCCGCTTGCGGCGAGCCCGCGGAAGACACTGTGCCGCGCCGCCGCGTCGTCAAGGTGAAACGCCTGCGGATCAAACTCCGCGGCGAACGCCTTGATCCGAGCTTCATCCATGCGGTACGTGCCCGAAGTGAATTTCTGGCCCACGTGCAAATCTTCCAGATATAAAACTTTGGCTGGGCTTTCCACTTTTGCCGGCGCGGCGCCGTAGGCGGGCTTCACGCCACTGGTGCTGTCGAGCGCAGCGTTGGCAAGGTCGTCCGCGTCGCGGTTCTGCTCGCGCGGCACGTATTGAATCGTGAAGGTTTCCAGGCTCGCGGCCTGTTTCTTCGCGCGCTCGTGCAGCGGGCGCAAATCCGGATGCTTCACTTTGTACAGGCCCTTGATCTGATTCACGATCAGTTGCGAATCGCTGTACACGCGCAGCCGCTTGATCCCGCTCGCCGCCGCATAATCGAGCGCCGCAATCAGCGCGTAATATTCGGCCACATTGTTGGTGGTGCGGCCAATATATTTTCCGAGGGACTCGTGCGTCGTGCCGTCGGGCCGCCGCACCACCACGCCATAAGCCGCCGGGCCGGGATTCCCGCGCGCCGCGCCGTCGATATTGGCCGTGTACGCGCCCTCTTGACGCGCCGACGGCGTTTCAGGCTCTTCGAACAATTTCCCGGACGCCTTGTGCGTGGGTTTGATCATGGCTTTGATCGTGTTTTCGCGTTGTTAATTGGGGCGCTCCCAATTGTCAGACCAACTGTCATGGACGGCGATTCCTCAGGTTTGTGGGTCGGCGCTTCAGCGCCGACATCCAGTCTTGAAATGACTTGGGCTTTAGCCCCTGACACTTCAGGGCCTGAAGGCCCAACTACCAAGCAGCCTTGTTGTCGGACCTGAAGGTCCGACCCACAAAACCTAGATCTCTGGGCTTTGCGATTAATTTTCACGGGCAGGTGTAGTTGGCGGATCGCCGGCAGAAGCAACCGCGGACGTAGAAGCGGCCGGCAGTCCGGGCGCCGCGGAGTGATCCGCGTAATAGAGGATCCGCGTGCAGGTCTCGCAGTGGAAGAAACCTTCATGGTTGTCGCGCTGCAACTGCTGGATCACGTGCGGCCGGATGTGGACGCCGCACTGGCCGCAGCCTTCGCCGCGGATTTCGGCGAGCGCAATGCCTCCGTGGCGCTTGGCGATGCGCTCGTAGTGGTCGGCCAAATCTTCCGGCACAGCGGCAACCGCGGCGGCGCGCACCGCCTCGGCCGCGGCCAATTCTTTTTGTGTGGCGTTGTACTCGGCTTGAATCGACTGGCGCTCCTTGTTGGCTGCCGCTTCGATTTCCTTCACTGCCGCTTCGGCGGCTTTCACTTGCCGGTCGTACTCCTCGCCGGACACCATGCGTTCGAGCAGGCGGTCCTCGGCCTTGGCGACCTCGTCCTCGGCGTTCTGGATTTCGTGCAGGAGGGCTTTATACGCTTCGTTGGTCTTGACTTCGCCGCTCTGATTCCGGTATTTTTTCGCCCGCTCCTTCCACTGCTCGACGTCCATCTCGTACGTCTTGCGCTCTTTCTGGCCTGTGAGGAGCGATTCCTTGGCCGCCGCGACTTGCTGCCGCGCTGCAGTAACGCGCGCTTCCACCTCCGCCAGGCGCTTTGGAAAACTGGCCAGGCGCTCGCGAATTCCAATCAAGCGCAAATCAACAGCCTGCAATTCAATGAGTGACTTGAGGTGGGGGTGCATCGACACAGCATTTTAGCACAGCCGCTGCGCGGGGCACGGAACGCAATTCTTTGTGGCATTGGCCGGGAACGCCAATCTCCCGATTGGCGGCCCCAGAAACGCGCTATTTCCCTGGATGCGATTCCTCATCACGATGAAGGTTTGTTGAGCTGTCCGGCGACGATTTTTGGCTTGCAGGGCGAGCCGTCGCGGTGGCAGACGTCCCGATCGCATCGCCGTTGACCACAATTTCGACGCGTCGATTGCGCTGCCGGCCTTCCGCAGTGTCGTTTGTCGCCACGGGTTCCGCTTTGCCGAACCCCTGGGCGGTGATCGAAGACAGCGAAACGCCCTGTTCCCCCAGAAAATCCTTGACGGAATCAGCGCGCTGTTCCGAAAGCTTCACGTTGAATCCGTCGCTGCCCACGCTGTCGGTGTGCCCTTCGATCTGCATGGTCAGTCCCGGATGCGCCAGCAGGATTCCTGAGACTTTCGCCAGTTTTTCTCTCGCGCCGGGTTTCAGAGTGAAGCTGCCGGTGTCGAACAACACGTCGGACATGTTGACGATCAGCCCGCGCGCGGAATCATTGGTCTGCAGGATGGAATTCAATTGCGCCAGGAGCTGCGCGCGCATGTCGGCTTTTTCCGCCTCCGCTTTTGCGGCGGCCTGCCGGGCTTTCTCCGCCTCGGCTTCCGCTGCCTGCTTTTGCGCAAGCGCCGCTTGTTGCTCGGCAACCGCGGCCTGGCGCGCCAGGTCCGCATCTTGCTTGGCCTTGGCCGCATCTGCCGCGGCCTTCATGGCCTCTTCCTTCATGCGTTCCGCATCGGCCTTGGCCGCTTCGGCCTGCAGGCGGGCCTGCTCGGCTTCTTGACGCCGATTGGCCTGGTCTTCGGCGTCAGCGCGCGCTTTCGCGGTGCGCTCCTCGGCTGCTCGCCGGTCCGCCTCGGCTTGAGCCTGGGCGTCCTCTTCGGCTTTCTGCTTCACGGAGATCACGCGAGCCTCTTCCGCCGTCTGTACCGCGTCACGCGCCATGGAGATTACGGTTTTCTTATCGCTCTTGCGCCCGTAGGCATTCTCCGCCTCTTGCAACTGCTTATCGGCTTTCGCGATCGCGGAGGCCGCGTATTTTCCGGCATTCGCATTTTTGGCGATGCGGACCGCATTGCGCGCCTCGAAGAGTTCGATCGGCGTCTTGCGGTCGATCCCGAAGATCACGTTCTCAATCTTTGTGTTCGAGGAAGAGTACACGCCGTGCGGAACCAATTCGTACGTGGCGCCGATGCTTTCGCCGCTCGCGTCACCTGCGTTTTCGAGAACCACTTCATCTCCCGGCTGGGAAACGGCGAAATATGGCTCGGCGGTCACAACCAATCCGAAGGTCTGCATGTCCGTGATGGCCTTGACCTCGGCGCTGCCGTTCTTGACCTGTACTTCACCAAGATTCACGGCGCGGCCTTGCGGAGAAACGGCCCACAGGGCATACGTCAGGTATTCAAATCCAAATTTCGTGGCTGGTTCCATACCTTCGAACTTTACTTCGATCTCGACCCGATTGCCCTTATTCTCGACTTGGGCTTCGCCAATGCCCCCGGGCATCAAGGTCGTGCCCTGAAGGGAAACTTTCGCTACGCCGCCGCGCCGGTAAGTGACCGCCTTAGCCGTGCGGGATACGCCTGAAGTACTGCTCGGCGATGCCTGTCCGCGGGCGTTTGCGGCATCCAGGCCAAGTACGCCGAGGAGCGCTATGCAGAACAACATGGCTTTCGTGAGGCGTTTCACTATGGCGCGAAAGGGCAATTCGTTTAATTTGAAGGACATGATCCACTCCGTTTAGAGATATCCGTTGGTATCCGTAGTCCTCCTAGGTTAGCAAACTTTGTGAGTATAGAACCGGCGCCGGCAGGGCGCGTTGCTATGTAATTACCTACTGATTGAACATTCTAAGAACTTCGCAATTCCAACTAGGGCCTGCACTTGTTGCAAATCATTGTGTCGAGGCAAGAGGAAGAGTACGATGCGCAAAACCGAGGTCCAAACGGGAAATCCCGGCTAAGTCAAATGCCCTGGAGAAAGACGCTTTGGGACTAATGCAAAAAGGAGCAAGGCCAATGAAATCAGCGAGGCAGTTCCTCTTGGCGGCACTAGCTGCCGTGGCTTTTTCCGCGAGCGCCTGGGCGCAGGGGCCGGGAACGGATTTCAGCAAAATCGACATCACAGCCGAAAAGATTGCACCGAACCTCTACATGCTGTCCGGCTCCGCCGGTCTCGACCCGGGCCATCAGGATGCTGCCGGTGGAAGGATCGGCGTGCTGGCCGGGCCGGACGGCATCTTCATGGTCGATGACCAATACGGACAGCTTACGGACAAGGTCCTGGCGGCGATCCGACAAATCAGCCCCGCGCCGATTCGCTTCATGGCAAACACCCACGTGCACATCGATCACACGGGCGGCAACGCGAACTTCGCCAAGATGGGCGTCACGATCTTCGCGCGGGAAGAGCTCCGCGAAGAACTGTTGCATCCCCCGGCGTTGGCCAATGGCAATCCGGCGCCGGCGAGGGATCCGGCATCACTCCCCGTCGTGACCTATGGGCTGGGCGCGCCGGTGAAGTTTCATATGAACGGCGAAATCGTCGACTTGATTCCAGTTCGGGCGGCTCATACCGGTGGCGATACGATGATTCGGTTTGAGAATGCGAACGCCATCATGATCGGCGATTTCTACCGCAATTATGGATATCCCTACATCGACACCAACAACGGCGGCTCGTTGAAGGGCGCGCTGGAAGCCCTCGACGCCACCATGGAGCTGGCCGGCCCGGACACGAAGCTCATTCCTGGACACGGAACCATCATCCACCGGGCGGACCTCATTCCATACCGCGACATGATCCTCGCCGTGCAGGCAAAAGTGCAGCTGATGATTGCGCAGGGCAAGACGCGGGAGGAAGTGCTGGCCGCCAAGGTGACGGCCCCCTACGATTCAAAAGTTCCGGGCGGACTCTTGCCGGCAGGCGCGGGGACGAGCGCCGACCGGTTTGTCGGAATGGTGTATTCGGAATTGAAGGCCGGCAAATAAATCTGCGATCGAGCGAGTCCCGTGCAAGTGCACGCAAAGTTCTCTGCTCGGAATGCGGCTCAACACCTTCGTCTTACCGGGGTTTTCGCGCTCGCCTTTTTGCGCTAGACTCGCGGAGCGGAATTTCCCTGGAGGATACTGAAATGCCGGATGTGCATATTTCATGGCTCGCGGGTCGCACGGTCGATCAGAAGCGCAAAGTTGTAGAGGGCATCACGAAAGTGCTGATGGAGGAAGCGGGAGCCAAGCCCGAATCGACTCACATTGTGTTTGTGGATGTTGCGCACACGGATTTTGCGTCAGGCGGAATGCTTGTCGCGGATAAAAACAAAAAGCCGTAGAGCCGGTGCAGCCGTCAGGCGCTCATTTTCCGGGGAGAAGGGATCTTCGTGGCGCCGGCGTCTCGCCGGCGATTTTCTCCAATCCCGTCACAGCGTAAAACCGCCGGCGAGACGCCGGCGCCACGGTTCGATTCCAGGCGGCTCATTCGACCTGGTGGACTTCCATCGTCTGATCAATCGTGAACGTCGGAAAGTGCGGAGGCGTAACGCCTGCGGGATTGCTCACGGGCGGCGCGGTGTAGGTCGCGGTGACAGTAAAGGCGTTCGCGGCGGGTTCGGCGGTGTACGTGTAACCGTCGCGGCTGGTGCGCGTGATGTTCATTGTACCGGAGGAAGAGAGCGTGGACAGGTCGGCGTAGGAGCCGTTTTGCGTGTAATACATCCGCTCGGCCTGCGCGATGGAAATTAGGTCGTTCTTCACGCCGACCACGCTGATGTTTTGCGTCACCACCATGCCCGGACCCGGAGCGGCTTGCTTCAAGGTGTACATGTAGATGCCGAGGCCGATTGCCGCGGTGACCAGTATGCCGATAAGTCCCTTCATGGAATGTTTTCCTCTATTGAAATTATACGCGGGTCGCATTTCTGTGCGCCGGAGAGCGCTCTGAGTGTGCAGTTCCCGGCAACACCCCTGGTAGGGGTTAATCTGCGTGGTAGGACAGCCACTCTTGGCTGTCCCCTACAATTTATTCGTACGAAAGCGGACAGCCAAGAGTGGCTGTCCTACTGAAATCCGCATCTTCAATTAACTGATCGAATACACCGCATAGATCTCGCCCGGGAATTGATCCAACTATCCACTATAGTGCCGCTATCTGGCATGGGGAGTAGCAGTTACATGTTCAGAGTTCCGTGGTGGTGGACGCTATGAAATCGTTTTCAAGTGCGCGTACGAGTGGTCTCACAGGGTTTGTAAGCAACTGCTGCATGCTGCTCCGCCGTTCCTATTTTGCTTTCATGCTTTTTCTGGCTGGAATCCTGGTCCGCGCCGCAGCTCCCGGCCCGTCGGCTTTTGGAGCAACGTCGGCGAGCGGTCCAGCCGCTTCCGCTACCAGCATTACCGGCAAGGACGCGAAACTGAATGGCAGGCCGATGCCCGTTGGCGCAACGCTTTTCCCGGGTGACGTCATCCGTCTGGGAGAGGCCTCCACGGCGGGGCTGCGATTCGGGGACAGTATGGTGCTCGCGGCGGCGATCACGGAGTTGGTGGTCGAGTCCGAGGGCGTGAGCCTTCGCAATGGGCGGGTACAGGTGCGAGCGGATGGGGCAGAGTCGTTTGCCATCTCCGGACCGTTCTTTCATGTGAATATCGCTGCGTCTGAAGGAGTACCAAGCTCGGCGGAGGTTCGTTTGGCCGGCGCGCGCGCGCAAGTTTCCGCTGTCGCCGGTGGCGCCGATCTCACGGCAGCAGGGAACGATACGTCATACAGGTTGCGCGCCGGCGAAACAGCTACTCTGGATGCCTCGGGCGGAGACGCTTCTCCCGCCCAAGGGCCCTCGAGTCCGGCAGCGGGCCAAATTTCGCGTCTCTCCCCGCAAGTGCAGATCGACCGCGCTTCGCAGGTTCTCGTGGCCGCGGTGTCCAACCGCATCTACTGGAATGACGACTTGCGCAGCGGCCCAACCGGCCGGGCGCACGTCACGCTGAACGACGGTTCGCAACTGAATCTGGGTTCGGATTCCTCCCTGCGTATCCTGCAGCATGACGCCCAGGCGCAACAGACTTCACTCGACCTCTTGGTTGGGAGGATGCGCGGGAAAATTACTAAATTGACGCGACCGGGAGCGAAATTCGAAGTCCACACGCCTGTGGGGATTGCGGGGCTGGTCGGCACGGATTTTTCGCTCCTGGTTACGAACGACTATGCGGAGCTGATGGTGTTCGAAGGCGTCGTGCGCTTCACTAATTTGGACGGTCAATCCGTAAGCGTGACCGCCGGGAATATGCTTCGAATTTCGAAGACAGGGATGTTCGAAGGGCCGTCCCCTACAGCGGCTCAGGAAGTGCAGACCGCCCAGAACCAGACCGATATCACAGGAGCGTCTAGCCAGGCTGCAGCCCCGGCCGCGGCTGCGACGCGCTCTATCGTGCCTGTGGTGGTTACGTTGACCGGCACGGCGGCTGCGATAGGCATAGGCGTTTGGCAAGGCACCCGCCCGACGGTCAGTAACACCGTCCCTTAACGTTTCCATCCAAATACTTAGGCCCGCGACACTCTCCAATAATCGTGCGCGACGCACAGAACAGTTGTGTCGGATCCTTACAGGGCCGCGCATTTGCGGCGGTGTGGGCAACATTCTTGAGGTAAGGGTGGAACTGTGGGCAAGTTCACGGTAAAGTAACGCGGAATGTGCGGAATCTGCGGCGTCATTGGAATTCAGAAGTCCGAACTGGCCGAAGAAATTACGCGCCGGATGATGGGGGCGCTGGAGCATCGCGGTCCGGATGAAGATGGGATCCTAGTGGCTCCGTCGGCGGCGCTCGGGATGCGCCGCCTCAGCATCATTGACCTGCCTGGTGGACACCAACCCGTATTCAACGAAACAGGGAATGTCGCGGTTGTTTTCAACGGTGAAATCTACAACTTCCCGCAGTTGCGCAAGACGCTCGAAGGGCGCGGGCATGCATTCCGGACTCACTCGGATACGGAGGTCATTGTCCACGCCTATGAGGAATGGAGCGAACAGTGTTTGCGCGAACTTCGCGGGATGTTTGCCATTGCCATCTGGGATGCGCGCTCCTCGGGCACGTCCGGAGAAGAGGCGCGGCACGCGCGCATTTTTCTAGCGCGGGACCGGCTGGGAATTAAGCCCCTGTATTACGCGGTCTCCGGAGGCGCTCTCCTGTTTTCTTCCGAAGTGCGTTCACTGCTGGCCAGCGGCCGGCTCCAGCCGCGCCTGTCGCCGGATTCCCTGGAAGCTTTCCTTACGTTCGGTTCGGTAGTCGAACCGTCCACGCTGGTGGAGGGCGTTTTCTCGGTTCCTCCAGGACATTGCGTTGCTTTTCCCGCCGATGCTCCGCCGGCAATACCGTCGCCGAAGCCCTACTGGATTTATTCCGACGCCGTGCTTCAACAGGAAGGGCCGACGCCAAAAACTTTTCAGGAAGCCGCAAAACTATTGCGCCCGTTGCTCGAGGAAACCGTTCGCGACCACCTGATCGCGGATGTTCCCCTGGGAGTTTTCCTTTCCAGTGGACTGGACTCGACAAGCCTGGTTGCGCTGGGCAGCCGCTTTCAGAGCGACTTGCGCACATTTACGGTCGTATTTCCCGAGCAGCGGTACAGCGAAGCCAAGATTTCGCGCGAAACGGCCAAACGCTTCAAAACGCGCCATCAGGAAGTTCTCCTCGCCCCGGACACTCTGGTGGCCCAATTGGAGGATGCAGTCAAGTCGCTGGACCAGCCCACCATGGATGGCCTCAATACCTACTTTGTGTCGCGAGCCGCGCGCCAGAGCGGTTTGAAAGTAGCTCTCTCGGGGCTTGGCAGCGATGAGATCTTCGGAGGGTACTCCACGTTTGTATCGACTCCCCGGGCCGCGTTTGTGGCTGGACTTGGGCGATGGATTCCTGCCCCCTTCCGCCGCCTGACTGCTGCCGCGGCCGTCCGGATTGCGGCGGGCGATGCGGTGCGCAAGGCTGCCGCGGCCTGGCGTTCTCCCGAGGACTTCCCGCATGCGTATTATTTCACGCGGCTTTTGTTCACTCCTTCCCGCGTGCGGCGCCTGCTGGCCCCGTATTTCGATTCCGCTGAGTATTCAAGAGATCGAGAATATCCATGGCGCGCGCGTATGCGCGAGACGGCGCGGCAGGCCGCGCGGCTTGATTCCTTTACTTCCGTTTCCTGTTTCGAATTGCAATCGTACATGGTGAATACGCTTCTGCGCGATACCGACGCCGCCAGCATGGCCAATTCTCTCGAGGTCCGCGTGCCATTTCTCGACCACCGCCTCGTGGAATTTGTCGGCCGGTTGCCAAAGAGCGCGAAATACACGCCGGATGTTCCGAAATCCCTTTTGGTTGAAGCGCTTTCCGACTTGCTGCCCGATGAAGTCGTCGGCCGATCCAAGCGAACCTTCACCCTACCGTGGGATGTCTGGCTCAGAGGTCCGCTCGGCGTGCGCTTGTCGCAGGATTTGTCGAATCTCACGCCGCCGTTGCGTCAGTACATGAATCCGCGGGCCGTGCGGGGCGCGTGGCAGAACTTTGTCATTGGCCAGACCAATTGGTCGCGCCCCTGGAGCTTGTATGTGCTCAATGAATGGGTTCGCCTCCACGTGACGGATGCGGCGAAACATCCAGTTTCGAATGCAGATGCCGTTCACACCGCTGAGGTTTCAGTGACTGCTTCGAACCCGCGGTCTTAGGGGAAGGGAAAACCGCTCCGGATGTACATCCTAGGGATCAATGCCTACCACGGCAATGCCTCCGCGGCGATCGTCGCTGACGGCCGCCTGCTCGCCGCGGTCGAAGAAGAACGCTTTAACCGCGTAAAGTACGCGGCGGGATTCCCGTCGGCGGCGATCCGGTACTGCCTGGACGCCGCTGGAATTACGCTTCGTGAAGTTGACCACATCGCTATCCCGCGCAATCCCTGGGCGCGTCTGGGGACAAAGCTCCTGTACTCCCTGAGGATGCCGAGTTTTGCCGCCGAAAGAATAAAAGTGATGGGCCGGTTCGCGGGAATCCCGGAGGCGCTCGCGAAGGCATTCGACGTCTCGCCGGGTGAGATTCGAGCCCAGTATCACCGCGTCGAGCACCACCAGGCGCACCTGGCGAGCGCGTTTTTCGTTTCTCCGTTCGACCAGGCCGCGCTACTGTCTGCGGATGGGCTCGGCGATTTCGCCAGTACGATGTGGGGCGCGGGTCAGGGCAATCGCATGCACATCGACGGGTCGATTGCGTTTCCCCACTCGCTCGGCATGTATTACACGGCCGTGTCCCAATACCTGGGATTTCGCAAATTCGGCGACGAATACAAAGTCATGGGCCTGGCCGCTTACGGTGAGCCTGCTTACATGAACGAGTTCCGCCACATTGTCCGCAACACCAGAGGGATCGGCTTCCGCCTGGGACTGAAATATTTCAAACATCATCGCACCGGCCCTGAGATGACCTGGCGCGACGCCGAGAAGACTCCCGTGCTGGGGGCGATGTTCTCCAACTACATGGCTGAACGCCTGGGTCCTGCGCGCGATCCGGCGGCTCCGGTCGAAAAGGCGCACCGTGACGGCGCGGCCACGCTGCAAGCGCGGCTGGAAGAGGTCTTGTTCCAAATGCTTCGCGCGCTGCATGCCCGGACCGGGCAAAACGCCGTTTGCCTGGCCGGCGGGGTGGCATTCAATTGCCTGGCCAATGGGAAAATTTTTGATAAGACGCCATTCAAGCAAATCTTCGTGCAACCCGCCGCCGGAGATGCCGGGCTCGCGGTCGGCGCGGCTTATTTCGTGCATCATCAGATCCTTGGCCGTCCTCGTTCGTTCGTCATGGAAAATGCCTACTGGGGGCCGGGCTACTCGCACGCGCAGATCGCCACGGCCGTCGCCGCCAGCCGATTGCAAGGCGAGGGCCTGGAGATTTCCGAGCTACACGAGAAAGTGATCGCCCAGGAAGCGGCGAAGGAAATCGCCGCCGGAAGAATCGTCGGGTGGTTTCAGGGCCGGGCCGAATGGGGACCGCGCGCGCTTGGAAATCGCAGCATCGTGGCCGATCCGCGCCGGCCGGACATGAAAGACATTTTGAATGCCAGGATCAAACACCGGGAAATGTTCCGGCCGTTTGCCCCGTCGATCCTCGCGGAATCCACGGGCGAGTACTTCGAGAAGTCCTATCCGTGTCCGTTCATGACGCAAGCTTATTCCGTGCGGCTCGAGAAACGCGAGGAGATTCCCGCGCCCACGCATGTGGACGGCACGGGCCGCCTCCAGACTGTCACGCAGGAAGCGAACCCCCGCTATTGGGGGCTGATTCGGGAATTTGCCAATCTTACCGGCGTGCCCGTGGTCCTGAATACTTCGTTCAACGACAACGAACCGATCGTTTGCCGCCCCGAGGAAGCCATCGAATGTTTTCTGCGCACCAAGATGGATGCGCTTGTCCTGGGCGACGTCCTTATCCGCAGGCCCTCTGAGCCCGTCGAGGCGCCGCGGTGGACCGGCGAGTAGCGTTCTTGCATGATGGCGGCTTCGCTTTTGCGCTCGTTTCTTTTTCTTCCGGGATGAGCCTGTGCATATTCTTCTTCTGAACGAATATTTTCCGCCGGACACGAGCGCCACGGCCAAGTGCGCCGCGCAGGTGGCGGAAGCCCTCTCGGTGAATCACCGCGTGACCGTGCTGGCGGGCCGGCCGAGCTACGATCCGGCGGAGCGCCATCCGCATTACCTCTTGCGGCGCGAAGTCCGCGGCAATCTGGCCGTCGAGCGCGTGGGCTCGACCGCCTACCCGCGTTTTCAGATGCGCCGCCGCGTCTCCAACTATCTGACCTATCTTTCATTGGCAATCCCAGTGGCACTCTCCATTTCTTCGGACATCGTACTGGCTATGACCGACCCGCCCATCGAAGGCATCGCGGGCGCTCTCGTCGCCCGGCTCTCAGGCCGCCCGTTTGTGTACAACATTCGCGACTTGTATCCGGACATGGCCGTGGGCGGTTCGATCGTCCGCCCCGGCAGCTTCACGGCGCGGTGGGAGGCCATGCATCGCTGGGCGCTGCGACAAGCGGCGCGCGTGATTGTCCTTGGCGAAGACATGCGCGACCGCATCGTCGCGAAAGGGATCGATCCAGCCCGCGTCGTAGTCTCCCGCGACGGAATAGACATTCCGGAAACTGTTCCTTCCGCGGAGAATTCCGTGGCGCGCGAGATTCGCGGCGATTTCCGCTTCGTATTAGTGCATGCGGGGAATGTAGGCTTCTATGGAGCGTGGCAAACGCTTATTTCGGCTGTCCGAATGCTAGAAGGGGAAGGTGTGGGCCTCGTATTTATAGGTGAGGGAGCGATGAAGCCCCAAGTGGAGGCCATGGCGGAGGGATGCAGCGCGATTCGCTTTTTGCCGTTTTTCCCGGCGAGCGAGGTGCCGCTTGTGCTCTCTGCCGGCGACATGCACGTCGTTACGGTCAAGCGAGGATTGGAAGGAGTTGTAGTGCCGAGCAAGTTGTATCCCACTCTTGCCGCGGGGCGGCCCGTACTGGGAGTCGCACCAGAAGAAAGCGACGTCGTGCGAATTATCCGGCGGACCGGGTGCGGCATCGCCGCCAATCCGGATGATCCGGCGAGCGTTGCGGAGGCCGTCCGAAGCGTGCTGCGCGACCCCGAACAATTGCAAACCATGGCGCGTCAGGCGCGGGAGATCGCTTTTTCCTATGATAGAGTGAAGCAGCTGAAAATTTTCTCCGAGACGATTGAAGACGCAGTTCGCGAGTGATGCAGGCCGAAATGATGTGGACGGGAAAGACAGTTTGGGTGACGGGAGCGGTCGAGCCAATTTACGGTCGGAGGTCTTCCGCGTAGATGGGGCCACTCTCCCGCACAGCACGATACGTCAAAGCCTACATGGGAATCGGAGAGCTGAACCGGCTGACCGCGTCGCTGATCGACCGGCCCGAGGAGATGCTGGCGGAGACGGTCAAATACTGCGACGCCTTCTTTTTTCCGTTCCAGGTTCCCGAGGAACTTGTGCGGCTGATGGAAGATGTGAAGAGACTGAATCCGCAAACGGTCCTTGAGATCGGCACTCACAGGGGCGGGACCTTATATCTCTGGGCCCGGCTGGCCCGGCCCGATGCGATTCTCGTCAGCATCGATTTGCCGGGCGGCAAGTTTGGAGGCGGCTATTCGCCTTTTCGCGCTCCCATCTACCGGCGATTCGCGCAGGAGCATCAGAAGCTGCACCTGGTGAGGGCCAACTCTCACCGTGAATCGACGCTCGAGGAAACGAAACGGCTGCTTTCCGGGCGCCAGATCGATCTCTTGTTCATCGATGGCGACCATACGTATGAGGGAGTCAAAAAGGATTGGGAGATGTATTCGCCGCTCGTCCGCTCGGGCGGCCTCATTGTTTTTCATGACGTGGCCGGAAATTACGGAGAAACTCAGGTGAAAGCATTTTGGGACACCATCAAAACAAGCTATTCCCACAGGGAATACATGGCTCACCCGGAAGGGCTCTACGGGATTGGCGTCCTGCAGAAATAA
>DATNIO010000076.1:0-8276 GCA_035604385.1 Verrucomicrobiia bacterium
AGTACGCCGAGGGCTATCCGGGCAGGCGCTACTACGGCGGCTGCGAATTCGCCGACCGCGCCGAGCAATTGGCGATCGACAGCGCGAAAGCGCTATTCGGCGCCGAGCACGTCAACGTGCAATCGCACTCCGGCACGCAGGCGAACGTTTCCGTTTACATGGCCGCGCTGCAGCCGGGCGACACCGTCCTCGGCATGAATCTTTCGCATGGCGGCCACTTGACTCACGGGCACCCTCTAAATTTTTCCGGGAAGATGTATAAATTTATTCCCTACTGCGTGAGCAAAGAAACCGAGACGATCGATTACGACGAACTCGATCGGCTGGCGCGCGAGCACAAACCGAAAATGATTGTGGCGGGCGCGAGCGCATACTCCCGCATCATCGATTTCCCGCGCATGGCAGAAATTGCGCGGGACGCGGGCGCGCTGTTTTTCGTGGACATGGCTCACATCGCCGGCCTCGTTGCCGGGGGAATGCATCTGAGCCCTGTGCCGCACGCCGATTACGTTTCGACGACGACGCACAAGACGCTGCGCGGACCGCGCGGCGGCCTGGTGATGTGCAAGGCGCAATACGCGAAGGAGCTCGACCGCATCACGTTCCCGGGGACGCAGGGCGGCCCTCTGATGCACATCATCGCCGCGAAAGCCGTTTGCCTGAAGGAAGCGGCCGAGCCGGGATTCCGCGAGTACGCGAAACAAATTGTCACGAACGCGCAAAGGCTCGCCACCGAAGTCGCGAAGGCGGGCTTCCGCATCATCAGCGGCGGCACGGACAATCATCTCTTCCTGATCGATCTGTATTCGCGCGGAATCACCGGGAAGGACGCGCAGCCGGCGCTGGACCGCGCGGGCATCACCGTGAACAAGAATTCGATTCCCTTCGATCCCACTCCGCCGATGACAGGCGGCGGCATCCGCATGGGCACTCCCGCGGTGACGACGCGAGGGATGCTCGAGCCGGACATGGCGCGCATTGCCGCGTGGATCGCCGAGGTGCTCTCGCATCTGGGCGACGCCGAGCGCGAGCGGCGCATTCGCGGCGAGGTCGCGGAGTTTGCCGTGCAGTTCCCGCTGTACACGCGGCGCTGGGACATCGCGCCGTCGCTCGCCGGGAGCCGCGGCGGCGCGCGCTGAGCGCCGGCGCCGATGCGTGTCGCAATTGATATCCGGCGCGCCGGTGATTTCGGAATCGGCACTTACATCCGCAACATCGTCAATCAATTTGCGCGCGCCGGCGACGGCACGGAATATTTACTGATCGGCCAACAGTCGCACATTAAGGAATTCGATCCCCTGCCCGAGAATTTCACCCTGCTCGAATATCCGTCCGACCCGGGCTCCTTCCACACGCACCTGCATCTGCCCTTCCTGCTGCACAAGCAAGGCGTCGATCTTCTGCACATGCCCTGGTTCTATGCGCCGGCCGTCGTGCCGTCGCGCCTGGTGATCACGGTTCACGACCTGACGGACATCCTCGCTCCGCCGCCCGGCATTTCGGCCACGTTTCAGGCCGCGCGATTATTTTTCGCGCGGCGCGCCCTGTCGCGGGCCGACCGGATCATGGCCGTGTCTCATTCCACCAAGCGGGATGTCTCCCGCGTCTTCGACATTCCGGAAGAAAAAATCGAGGTCGTCTACAACGCGCTCGACGAACGTTTCCTGCGCGAGCCGATGCCAGAGGGCGCCGACCGCATCCTGGAGCGCCACGCGGTGACCGATCCCTTCGTGCTTTACGCAGGCAACATCAAGCCGCAGAAGAATCTGCCGCGCCTGATCGAAGCGTTCGCGGTGGCCAAAGCGGACCTGCGTGATCACCCGAAATATTCCAACCTGAAGCTGCTGCTGATCGGCGATTCCGCGGAGGAACATTCGGACTTGCGGCGGGCCGTTCTGCGCTCGCGCGTGCAAGGGGACGTCCGCTTTCTGGGGTTTGTGCCGCATCCCGTGCTGCGCGTTTTTTATTCCCGCGCGAGCGCGTTCCTATTCCCTTCTCTCTATGAAGGGTTCGGCCTGCCTCCGCTCGAGGCGATGGCGCACGGCGCTCCCGTGCTGACCTCGAGTGTGTCCTCGCTGCCGGAAGTGTTTGCGCAAGCCGCGCTGCTCGCGAATCCGGAAAATATTTTTGAAATCGCGCGCGGGATCCGCCAAATCCTCACCGAAGACGTCCTGCGCGAAACGCTGGTCCGCCGCGGCTATGAACTCGTTCAGAAATATTCGTGGGAGCGGTCGGCCGAGCAGGTGCGGGAAGTGTACCGCTCAGTCGTCGCCGGCGAGCCGGTCAAATCTTCGGTATAGGGGCCTATATTAGAGGTCTCGTTTCGTGCTCTCATAGTCGGAGGGGGAAGACTCCGGAGCCCACGCGCAACCCGGGTTTTTCTTTTGTTCCACTTCGTCGACCTTCATCCAGGTTTCTATTGAGGTAGGATCTTCCGCAACGCTCGTCTTGCCAAAGTCATCCTTGATTCTTTGTCGCATACGGTTTGCAACGATCCAGCTTGCAAGTCCTAGAATGCCAACCCATATGAGTACGATCGTCACGAAAATCGGATGCCCGTAAAGCAGGATTCGCAGGTGGGCTCCTGTGGTATCCCTGCCGCCAAACAGGATAACGAGCGGAACAATTTCTTGCTGGTTGGAGAGTGCCAACAGTTGCATTGACAATCCTTCCCCGGGGACGGGTACTTGTACTTCGCAGTATATTTTACTTTTCAGTTCTCGTCACGATAATTTCGATTTCTTCCACGCTGCCGTCGCGAATCGAAAATGCACGGACAGGATTCGGCGCGTCCGCCCGCAAAGAGACGATGAAGTACGCCTGGTCGGGATAGCCGGCTTGCTCGATGTCCGTCGGCGAAGGAATGTTTTCGGTGGAGAGATGCGAATGATACTGGCCGAGATGCGTCAATTCTTTCTTGCGCAGGTACCGAAACAGCTCGAACAATTCGCGCGGCTCGATTTCGTAGGCTGTCGCGCTCGAACGAGCATTCGTCGCCGGAAAAATCTCGGTGATAACGCCGTCGCGGCCCGCGAGCAAGCCGCAACATTCAATACGGGTCTCTCGACGCGCGTGCGCGAGCATTTCGTTCAGAATTACCTGCCGCACCCGGACGGAATCGGCCATGCACTCGAGTGTACCTCAAGCCGCATGGCCGAATCAGAATCGGTGTGATTTGCGGGTGGCGAGGCTGGAGATCAGGCGGTCACATTCAGGCTGCCGGCGCTCGACGGCACAGCCGTGCTGGAGGCGCCGTTCGATCCTGCCGTGAGGAAACCGCCGATTTGTTGAAGGTCATTCTGCAGGGCCGAAAACGCCGATTGCGCTCCCGAAAGATTTCCCGCCTGCAAATCTTGCGCCAGCGCACTGAAAGCCTGGACGATCGGGTTGTTCTGCGAGGAAGAGGAGGAAGACTGCGAGCTTTCCGCGTGGTGGTGATGATGGCCGTGATGGCCTTCGACCTGTTGACTGGAGCTCTGCGACAAGTCCTGTTGAAGCTTGGTGAAATCCTGCTGCGCCCCCTGCAAATTCCCTGATTGCAGGTCCTGCCCCAATTGGGCGAAAGCCAGTGCCACCGGGTTGGTGCTGGTGGTCGCAGCTGTAGTAGCGGCTGCATTAGCGGCGGCGGTATTTTGACTTGCGCCCGAAAGATTTTGCGACAATGTGGCGAAATCGGATTGCGCCTGCGTCAGATTGCCGGATTGCAAATCCTGCCCCAATTGCTGAAATTCAGTCCTGATTTGCTGGAAAGTGGACTGGGTATTCTGAGATCTCTGCGCATTCTGAGCCGCGCCCACGGAAAACAAATTGCTGCTAAGGATGCCAATGATGGACATTTTTGTACCTCTTTACAAGATTTAAGAACCAAATCAGATTTACTAGTAGTCCGAGCTGGGCTCAAGTGTTGTATCGGCAAATCCTTACGACACTTTAGCCAGCCGGACATTCGACAAAGCGTCACTCCTTATAGGGCAAGCGGAATGCCAAAGCTGCAGGCGTAAACGAAATTACTAATCCAGCGAATCTAAACGCCTTGCGACCTGCAAGAACTCTGCGCAAACTTTTTCGTTCAATCCATTGGGCAAGAACCGCCCCTTACGACCTACCTCAGCGGCAAACTTTGCCGTTGCCCCATTTCGGTGCACTCACTCTTGATTGAGCGTCAATCGTCCGGAGAGAATTATTTGGTAGCGCCGGCATCTTGCCGGCGGTTTTCCAGCGCGAGAAGCGGGAGCAGAGCCGGCGAGCCGCCGGCACTACGAAAATCATTTCTTCAACTTGCTGGAATTTTTCGGAGAAGGAATCGCTCCCGGAGGCATGTCTCCAAAAAAAAACGGCGTCCCGGCAAGGCCGGGACGCCGTAGAAAAACGGTTTCTGAAAATGGCGCTACGCTTTTTGGGCGGCGCGCCGGAGAAACGTGGGAACGTCGAGATCGTCCGCAGCCTTCGTATTCTCCTGGTGAATGACTTCGTTGACGGCGGGACGCGGCGCGTCCTGCGGAACCTCGTGCGGTTCCACGGCCATTTCTTCCTCGCGCCCGGCCTTCCAAGTCTTGGGCAGATAAGAGGGTTTCTGGTGCGGCTGCCGGCGCGCCGCCTCGCGGAATCCCGCGGCAATGACGGTGATCTTCACCTGCTCCTTCATGTTCTCGTCCAGGACAGCGCCGAAAATAATGTTGGCGTTCTCATGCGCGGCCTTTTCGATCACGGAAGAAGCTTCGTGGACTTCGCTGAGCGTGAGGCTGGACGATCCGCAGATGTTGATGAGAATGCCTTGCGCGCCCTGAATCGAATTGTCCTCGAGCAGCGGGCTGTTGATCGCGCGCGTCGCGGCATCGACCGAGCGGTTCGCTCCGGAAGCCACGGCCGTGCCCATCACGGCGTATCCCTGTCCTTGCATGATGGTGCGAACATCGGCGAAGTCGCGGTTGACGATGCCTGGAATGGTGATGATGTCGCTGATGCCCTGCACGGCCTGGCGCAGGACGTCATCAGCGATGCGAAACGCCTCGAAGAAACTCGTTCCCGCTTCCACGGTTTCGAGCAGCCGCTCGTTGGGAATCACGATGACGGTGTCGACGCTGCCGATCAACTCGGAGAGCGCCTGCTCGGCCTGCTGCTGCCGGCGCTTGCCTTCAAACAAAAACGGCTTGGTGACGACCGCGACAGTCAGAGCGCCAAGTTCGCTGGCAAGCGAAGCGACCACCGGCGCCGCGCCGCTGCCCGTGCCTCCGCCGAGGCCCGTGGTGAGAAAAATCATGTCCGAGCCTTCGAGCGCTTCGATGATTTTGTCCGTGTCCTCGAGCGCCGCCTTGCGGCCGATCTCGGGATTCGCGCCCGCGCCGAGACCCTTGGTGAGCTTGCCGCCCAGCTGCAATTTGACGGGCGCCTGCGAGAGCTTGAGCGCCTGCAAGTCGGTGTTGGCCGCGATAAATTCGACGCCTTCGACCTTGGCGCGGATCATGCGGTTGACGGCATTGCATCCGCCGCCGCCGACCCCGATCACCTTGATCTTCGCGCCCTGTTGCACTTCCTCGCTGAATGAAATCCGGATTCCCGCGTCTTTCGCCATTTCGGTTCCTCCACCAAAAAATTGGCCCTGCCCCGCCGGAGTTTTCCGCATCACGCTCCGGCGAACATGCTTTTGATTTTTCCTACAAACGTGGCCGGCTTCACGGGCGCCTGGCGCCGGGCTCGCGCGCCGTAAAGAAGCAGGCCGACAACCGTTGCATACTCGGGCCGGGAAAGCATCAGAGGCATCCCTTCGAGGCCTCGGGGAACGGCCACGCGCGCGGGCAAATGGAACATGCCCTCGGCCAGTTCGACGAGCCCCTTGAGATGCGCCCCTCCGCCGGTCAGTACAAGTCCGGCGGGAATCAGCGATGTAAAACCGCCGCGCTGCAATTCATCGCGAACGAGCGACAGCAACTCCTGCGCTCGCGGTTCCACAATTTCATTCAGCATCCGCGTGAACACGGTGCGCGGAGGACGGTCGCCGACGCTGGCGATTTCGATCGCGTGATCCTCCACAATCAAATCCTTGAACGCGCAGCCGTGCTCGCGCTTGATTTTTTCCGCCTCGGGAATCGGCGTGCGCAGCCCCACCGCAAGGTCGTTCGTGAAATGATCGCCGCCCACGGGAATGGCCGCCGCGTGGCGCAGCATGCCGTTGCCGAAGACGACCAGTTCCGTCGTGCCGCCGCCGATATCGAGCAGGCAGCAGCCCAGTTCGCGTTCATCCTGCGTGAGGCAGGATTCCGCCGAAGCCAGCGGCTCCAGAACCGTGTCCGCGACTTCCACGCCCGCCTGGTTGATCGCAATCACCAGATTCTGCATGGCCGAAGCCGAGGAAGTCACGAGGTGTACGTTGACTTCCAGGCGCCCGCCGATCATGCCGAGCGGATCGCGAATATTATCATGAGCGTCGAGCAGAAATTCCTGCGGCAGGACGTGCAAGACCACGCGATCCTCGGGAAGCGTGATGTTGCGCGCCGCGTCCACGGCATGGTGCACGTCGTCGCGATTGATGTCCCGCGCCCGGTGTCCCAGCGTGATGCCTCCGCGGCTGTTCACTCCGCGAACGTGGCTGCCCGCAACGCCGGCGATGACTCGCTCGACGGGCACTCCGGCGACGCCCTCAGCCTCTTCAATCGCCCGCCGCACCGATGTCGCCGCCGCGCCGATGTTGGCGATGACTCCCTTGCGCAGTCCTTTGGATTCCGCCGCGCCCATGGCCACAAACTTCGCGCCCGTTTCTGTCAACTCGCTGATGATGGCGCACGTCTTCGTGCTGCCCACATCCAGCGCGACCAGATACTTTTCTTTTTTCGACAATCCGCCGCTCCTTCTACCCAACGCCTGCCCGGGCTGTGAGCGCGCCCAGGCCGATAATTTTCAATTCCAGCTAGTGCTTCTTCCGCGCGACTCCAACGTGGTGTGGCGCGCGCTGGGGCACGCGCTGCGCCACGGTCAGGGGCGCTCGCTGCACGGCGTTGGCCGCGATGGTCTTCGATTCTGGATTCACCACCACCTGCCGCGCGAACCGCAAATCCACCGAATCGACGCTCCCGGCGCTAGCTCGCCACTGGTCGATATTCTCCGCGAGCAAGTGATACCGGTTGCCGAAATCGGAATCGCCGAAGTGCACGAGAATCGGCGAAGCGCTGCCCGACGCAGTTCCCATTCCTGTGAGCGTCGCGCGTAAATCGGAAATTTCGGAAATATCCGCCTCGCTGACGTGATCGGCCGCGCCGGGCTGAGCCCGTTCAATCTCCTTCATGAATTGCACGTACAAATTCATGTGCTGCTCGCGCGTCGCCCGGGGCGTGACCTCCCCAATCCCGCTCACGACCGGAAACTTGAATTCCCCCTCGACCGGGCGGTCGAGGATCACTCCTTGCGCGTCCACAAGGGAGAGGTCGCTGCCCGTGCGCAGAAACGCGACGGGCGTGCGCTCGGTGATCTCCACGCGAATCCGGTTGGGCATCACGCGTTGGACGTGAGCCTCTTCCACCCATGCGAGCGACTCAATCGCCTCGCGGCGCTCCGTCAGCGGAACGCGCACGACGCTGCGGCCCAGGTCCGCCGAAAATTTCTCGGTGATCGCGTCCGGAGGCACGAACCGGTTGCCCCGGACTTCGATCTGTTCGGCGCTTACCAGCGCAACGCCGGGGGAATACAGCAAGTAGGTCACGCCTTCGTACAGCGCGAACCCCATTGAAAGTGCGGCGATCCCTCCCACCAGAATGCGGCGGTACAGGGGCCACGCCTTGCGGCTGAACTTGCGCTTGCGTATCTCCACCGGCTTCTGCCGGCGAAGATACTTCGGCTCGTCTTCAGCCAGCGCATCCGCGGGAAGATAATCTGGTTCCGCGCTCATCGTTTTCTCACCGGGCCTTCACCGGTCCTTCCACACGATCACTTCTTCTTCAAGTTCCACGCCGTAGCGGTCGCGCACGCGCTCGCGCACGTCGGCAATCAGCGCGAGCATATCGGCTGCCGACGCATGTCCGGCGTTGATGAAAAAATTGGCGTGACGGTCGCTGACGCGGGCGTCGCCGACCGAGTGGCCCTTCAGGCCCAGCTCGTCGATCATGCGCCCGGCGGACCCGCCCGGCGGATTCTTGAAAATACAGCCTGCGCTTTTTTGATTGAGCGGCTGACTGGCTCGCCGCTTCTCATTGCAGATGCGAATTCCTTGAAGTATCTCGCTGTACGGTTTGGACGGAAGTTCCAGTCGCACCGAGAGCATAATATCATCGGGAGCAAAAGATGTG
>DATNIO010000077.1:0-28603 GCA_035604385.1 Verrucomicrobiia bacterium
TGCAGACTTGCAGGGCGACGCGAGCAAACGGCAGGAGTCCGACTTCGGCCATCGCACCTCCTGCCTCGATAGCAAACAACATTTTCAAAGGATCGGGTATCTCGAATTTTCATTGTCGTAACGAGGATGTCAACAGAGCCACGCAGCTTCTGAACTGAAAACTGTTAACTCTTAGCTGCTCTTCGCATTTGGAAGGGCTGCTCCGCCTTCAGAAATGCGTGAGCGTGCCTGTGATTTTCGTCCGCCGCAAGGCCCAGGAAAAAATCGCGAAAGAGGCGGGGAGAAGAAGCGCCGCAAACAAGAGTAATACCGCGATCGGCGGCAACAACTCCCGCGTCGAAGCATGGCCCAGAATCGCGGCCCGCATTCCTTCCAGGGAATACGTGACCGGAATGAGCCGCGCCACGTACTGCAACCACACAGGCAGGACGGAAATCGGATACATCATCCCCCCAACCACGGTGGAGAGGCCGAGGATGGCCCAATTCACCGGGTTGCCCCGCTTGAAGATCAGCAGGTAGCTCGCGCTCAGAATGCCCAGTCCCGAAAACGCCAGAACAGATGCCCCCAGCACGAGCAACGCGCCCAGCCAGTTGGCCCCCTGCAAGGGAAATCCGAACAAGACCGCGCCCCAGCCGATGTAGATCGCCGTGCGCAGCGACATCAAAACGAACGGATACAAACTCGATCCGGCCAGGATCACGGGGAGGGAAGTTTGCGTTACCAGCAGATTTTCGAGCGTGCCGTTTTGCCGGGCCTCCTGCAGGCTTGCGTCAAAGGTGCTGAGCCCGACGCTCAAGTAGTCGAAGAAGGCAATTCCTACCAGGGCGAAGGAAAAATAGTTCGTGCCGGGCGGAAGCGACCTCTCGAGTGTCGGACTTTGGACAAACCGGGAGAGAAAGTAAAAGCCGGCGGACCCAAACAGCGCCTGGAAAATTTCGATCAAGAACGCGGCGCGATAGCTGCGCGCGACCGCAAGATCCCGCCGAAACAGGAGAGCCAGTTTTCGGAGCGTCAGGGCAAATTGCTGCGAGCTCTTCATGGTGTTTCCCGCAACGCCCGGCGAGTCAGGATTTCCAGAGATTCCTCCAGCGTACCGGCGCCGGCGGTGGCCTTGACGCCGTCCAGAGTGTCGCAGGCGAGCAAACGCCCGCCGTCCAGCACCGCAATCTTGCCGGCGAGTTGTTCGACTTCCGCCAGCGTATGCGACGCGAAAATCAAAGTCGTCCCGTGGACGCCGACTATATCCTGAAGCAGGAATCTGCGGAACTCGGCGGCAGCAAGCGGATCCAGACTGCGCGTCGGTTCATCGAGCAGCAGCACCGAAGGCCGGTGAAGCATGGCGCGCGCCAGTCCCAGCCGGTGAATGTTCCCCGTCGAAAGCGTGCGCACTTGCCGGTCGAGCAGCTCGCCGAGGCCGAACGGGCCGGTGACTTCCGCGATCCGCCGCGAGGCCTCGGCGTCGGATAGATTGTTGAGCCCGGCAAACAGCAAAAGGTTTTCTCTCGCGCTTAGGCGCGAATAAAAGCAAGCGTCCCCGCCGGTGTGATAGCCGATCTGGAGGCGGACCTTTGCGGGCTCGCGTGCGACATCGAAACCGCAGACCTGGGCGCGGCCGCGAGTGGGAAGCAATAGCGTCGTAAGGATTCGCAGGAGCGTGGATTTTCCCGCTCCATTGGCGCCGACCAGGGCCAGGACTTCGCCCTGCTTGACTTCGAACGAAACGCCGCGCAACGCGGGGACCGTCAGCCGGGAGATGGGATGCAGGAGCGCCCGCCATCCCGAAGCCGCGGGGGGAAAATACTTTTCGACATTTTCGAGGCTGAGCGCGAAGTTTTCCACCGACCGCCGTTATATCCTTTCGAACGATGCGAAACAAGGCCCCCTGGCGTGCGCCCGGCCCGGGAATGTCAAATCGCATTGCCGTTCCATGCCGGAACCGCTACAATTTCGCGCACCGGCCGGTGCCACCCAATCAGGGCGGGTGGCCTGCTTGCGGGATTCGAGTGCACCCCCGCGCGCGCGAACTCTCCAATGCAATCAGCCTCTGGCTTCAAGAGGAAATGGAGAATCTGTATGAACGCAACAATTTCGGAGCGTTCCGTGGTGGTAGCGACAAAGGACCAGGTCTCCTGCGACCTTGCAGGGGAAGCGGCGATCCTGAACATCAAGAGCGGCGTCTACTACGGTCTCGATCCGGTCGGGGCGCGAATCTGGAATCTGATGCAAGAGCCCCGCGAGGTCGCGGAGATTCAGAACGCGATCACAGACGAATATGAAGTCGAGCCGGAGCGTTGTGCTCGGGACCTGGTCGGCCTACTCGAAAAGCTTCTCGCAGAGGGTTTGATCGAGGTGAAGAATGGTTCCGGCGCCTGAGGGGGTTTCTCTGTTGCTGGAGCGATCGCTCGCCCCAGAATGAGGCGGTCATTTTTGGAAACGCGGAGAGAGTAGACACTTCAGAAAATTTCATCGCCCCCGCCCAACGTGACGGAATTTTCCGCGAAATCTGTTACATTCCAAAGCGCGCAGGCAATCCCGCAAGTCCGATGGGAACTTCACGAGAGACCGATGACCGAAAGTCATGACCCATTGCCGGAAAAATGGCGCAGATTCCGACAGCGCCCGCCCGAGGATCGCGTCCTCATTCTGCGCGCCGCGCTGATTTTGCCTCTGACCGGGATCGGCCTTCGTTTGTTCGGTTTCCGGCGTTGGAAGGGACTGATCGAGAAATTTTCCCTGCCTGCGCGCCTACCCGCATCCTTGCCGGCTGACGTGCAACGCGAGACGGCCCTGCGCGCCGTGCGCGCCGTCCGTTCCGTCGAACTGCACGGCCCGGCCCATCCCAACTGCCTGGAGCGCTCGATGTCGCTGTGGTGGCTGCTGCGGCGCAATGGCGTCGAAGGAGAGCTCCATCTCGGCGCGCGCAAGGAATGCGGACGATTCGAGGCGCACGCCTGGGTTGAACTGGGCGGGCAAGTCTTGAATGACGGCGCGGAGGTACATCGACATTATGCGCGCTTCGACGCTCCGGTCGCTGCTGAGGTAACGGAGCCTCGCGCCGCCGGCAAGGTGGATTCACGGTGAGCGGGTTTGAGCGCATCATCCACCCCGTCGGACAATCCGCTGAGTTCCGGTATGCCGAACAATCGCGCCCAATCGTTTGGTTTGACAAGTTCCGCGGTGCCTTTCGGAATAAAATGGAAAAATAACACAGTGCAGAATTGCTTACCGCTCGCTTCCGGCATGGGGTCGCGATAGTGCCATTGGCTGCTCCCGGAAAAGATGACGGCCTGTCCCGGCTGCAGAGTATAGGGGGTAAATTTGAGCGACCGGGATTGCCTGATATGATTCTCCCAACCTTCTTTCCTCCATGCTTCCTCTACGGAGTCCGGCCAGGGTTGTACTTCGCTGAGATAGATCGGCCAATCGGCCCCTTGGTCGATGCAGAGGTCCAGAGTCCATTTTGCCCTTGGCGCGTCCATGTGCACGGCGCAGACACCCTTCGAGGTGTACAGGCTAAGGAAGTTGTAACCCGCCTCGATTGGTTCGCCTACGATTTCGCTTATCCACGGAACCGTTCGTTGTTGGAGTTCGGCAAAAAAGGGATGATCGTGCACCACGAAGCGCCCAAATTGCCGGGCCTCGTGTAGTTCCAGATCCGTTGGCTGTATCGAAGCCGTGACGCGTCTGATTTCGGCCAGAGTGGCCTCGTCAAACGGCTGCTCGAGAAATTTCACCTTGAAATCCGGCCGCGTGCGCAAAATACGAAATGCATCGACGAATGCCGGGAGCGCGCCGGGCCGCACCCGCCGGATGATGGTTTTGGCTTCCTCATACTTTGAAAGCCAGACTGAGTCGTACCACGGATAAAGCCGGCTATTGGAGGGTCGGGCTTCCGCCAGTCCGACTCCGTCTTTTTCCGCGTTACCTATCACCTGGTCCTCCGAAAACCTCGAATTCGGTTGAAGTCAAAATCTACCCGCCGTGTCCGAGTTTGCCATCCGCGCTGTCGAATAAATGTGAACATGATATTCTACTTCAGCCAGGATGAACCAGACCACGCAGTTTCTTTGGCCTCAGGACGCGATGTATAAACGATTTTCGTGGGTGCAGTGGTGAGCGGCTTCGTCGGAATTGTGAACTTTGATGGCGCTCCCGCCGATCCTCGATTGTTGCAGGAATTGACCAATTTCCTTTCTTTTCGCGGCCCGGATGCGCAGGAAATCTGGTGCCACGGCCCGGTGGGACTTGGACACGCGTTGCTGCAAACCACGAGCGGGACTCCCCTGGAGAAACAACCCGCTCAACTCGATGGCCGCCTGTGGATCGTCGCCGACGCGCGCATCGACGCGCGTGCCGATCTGATCGGCAAGCTCAACGGAAAAAGCCAGACCCCGCGTGCTGTATCTCTATCCACACCGGATGCCGAACTGATTCTCCATGCCTACGATACATGGGGCGAAGCTTGCGTGGAACATTTGCTGGGTGATTTCTCTTTCGCGATTTGGGATGCGCCGCGGCGACGCCTCTTTTGCGCGCGCGACCATTTAGGCGTCAAGCTGCTCTACTATTCCCGCGCCGGTTCTTCCATTGTGTTCAGCAATACTCTCAACTGCGTCCGGCGGCATCCTGCGGTTTCCGATCGGCTCAACGATTTGGCCATCGCCGATTTTCTTCTATTCGATTCCAATCAGGACCAGGCGACGACATCTTTTGCGGACATTCTGAGGCTGCCGCCGGCGCACCTCTTGACGCTTGAGCGAGGAACGCTTTCCACCCGGCGTTACTGGGAGCTGTCCGTCACCACGCCTATCCACTTCTCCCGGAACGAAGAATACATCGAGCGCTTCCGCGAACTGCTTGACGCCGCCGTTGCCGATCACTTGCGCACGAACAGCGCCGGTGTGTTAATGAGCGGCGGACTGGATTCCTCAACCGTGGCGGCCAGCGCGCGACGAGTATTCACCGGGAACGGGAATGGTTCCAGCCTGCATGCCTACACGGAGGTTTTCGACAGATTGATCCCGCATGAAGAACGCCATTACGCGAAACTCGTCGCGGACGCGTTGAAGATTCCCATTCTGTTCCAATCAGGTGATTCGTACCGATTGTTCGATTGTGAAAATCCTGAGGAAAGTTTTCCACCTGAGCCCGTACATTCGCCTCAGGCGCGCGCAACGTTTGATCAATTGCGCCAGGTCGCTGCCAGAAGCCGCGTGGTCCTTACCGGTGACGGGGCGGACCCCGGACTCTGCGGCCGAATCTCCGTTCATTTTCGCCAACTGATTGGGAAGAAGCAGTTTGGCCGCGCCTTGGGCGACGCCGCCCGATACCTCACCGTGGAAGGAAGGCTCTCGCGCCTTTATCTCCGCACGCGTTGGCGATTGTTATTTGCCAATGGCGACCATGCCGTGGGCTATCCCGGCTGGGTATCCGAAGACTTGGGAAAGCGCCTGGGTTTGTTTGACCGATGGGAGTCTTTGACTCGGCCTGTGGCGCCCGCGGAGGCTTTCCGCCCGGAAGCCCATGACGCGATCATTAATTCGACGCAGCCGAATGTGTTTGAGGAGTACGACGCTGGTTGGACTGGAATTCCCGTTGAGACCCGCTTTCCCTTCTACGATCTGCGCCTGGTAAATTTCCTGCTCGCGCTGCCCCGGCTGCCCTGGTGCTGCGATAAGCAATTGCTGCGCGAGGCAGGACGCGGCGTGCTGCCGGAGGAGGTGCGCCTGCGCCGCAAGTCGCCTTTGCAATCCGAACCACTGATTGCGCTTCTGAACAGACCGGAAGCCTCGTGGGTGGATCAGTTTGAGGCCGTACCAGAACTAGGAGAGTATGTAAATCGACAGCGTATCCCGGCAGTCTGCGGCGAGCCCGACCCCTGGACTGCGTGGATCAATCTGCGGCCTTTGAGTCTGAATTTTTGGTTGCGCGGCGGTTGCCATTAGGGTAAGAATTACCACAGCGTGAGGGCTGCCGTGACCGAGCAAGCAAAGCAATCTGGCAAAAAGATCTACCAGGAACCAAGCCTCCGGATTTATGGAGACATTCGCATATTGACCCAGAGCGTTAGCATGCACTCCCTTCACAGTGACGGTGCCATGGTGGCTCCGAGGAAAACAGGATAATTGGGGTTTGAGGGATTTTTGTCCGGACTACAATCGGTATACGGTTTACGAATCGCAGCTGAAGTTCCCCTTCCGGGCCTTCCAATCCAATCCGGTACCCGGCCAGACGTGCAGATTCGCCTGAGGGATCGCTCCCTTCTTCCTGCGGGTGCTCCTATTTCTTCAGATCGGATTCTTTACGTCAGCCCAGTCCTTGACGAGAGAGGCGATCCTAACCTGACGGTTGCGAGGCTTGCCCAAAACGACTCCGTTGCCTTTTTCTACAGCGATGGAGCGCGGTTCATCGTTGACCGCCTGGGCCGCGAAGTCTGCGCGGACTGGCCGGACAAGTTTACGCTGGAAGATGCATGCACCTATCTGCTGGGCCCCGTCATCGCGTTCGTGCTCCGGCTTCGTGGTGTAACTTGCTTGCACGCCAGTTCGGTCGTCGTGGACGGTCGGGCCATCGTTCTTTTTGGCCCGGCAGGAGCGGGGAAATCAACCACCGCCGCAGCCTTTGCGCTTAAGGGTTATTCGGTCCTGTCGGACGATGTAGCTGTTCTAGCCGATCTGGGTGATCGCTTTCTGGTTCAGCCGGGCTATCCTCGCATCAATCTGTGGCGGGATTCGGTTCGTACCCTTTTCGGATCCGAGGATGCTCTGCCTCGGATCACTCCGACCTGGGAAAAGCGGTATCTGGCGCTCGATCAGAACAAACTCCGGTTTCAATCCAGCCCGTTACCCCTGGGCGCGATCTATATTCTCGGGGAACGCGAGGCGGAGCTGACCGCTCCGGTGATAGAGGAAGTGGTTGGAGGCGAGGCCATCATGGCACTCGTCGCCAACACCTATGTGAACTATCTTCTTGACCGGGACATGCGGAAGCGTGAGTTCGATGTCCTCAGCCGGCTGTTGCCCGGAGTGCCGGTTCGGCGTGTAAGGCCTGCTGCCGATACTTCCAAGATCTTCGCCCTCTGTGAACGCATTGCGGCTGACGCAACGCAGCTTGCGTGGCCCGATGCAACAAGAGCAGCGCTTGGAGCGCATTGACCATTTTTTCGTCACTGGTGAGTTTAAGGCGGATCAGATGCCCCACCTGTGGACAGTTCGCGCTCTGCTGCCATAAGATGGGCCCGAAACGAGAATCGGCAGATCCATGATTACGGCGACTGCACGCTTGCATTTCCAACCCATCGAACGCACCAGCGGCTTGACGCCTGAAACCTTTCACCAACACTTTCTCACCGGACCCGGTAAACCCGTCGTTCTCACGGACGCCATAACTTCCTGGCCCGCCTTGTCCCGGTGGAGTTTTGAACAGTTCAAGAATCGCTATGGTTCTGACAGCGTCACGCCAAGGACCTGGATGGGTCCCAGCGGAATGAAGTTTTTGAAGCTAATGAGACTGAGTGACTTTATCGACTACCTCGACGCCCCAGATAGACCGGCGCCGGGTTTGTGGGTCGACAGGGAAACGATGCATCCCTCTCGGGGCCCCGCGGAAGATTCCGAGTATCCCCTCTACCTTGCTTGGAACGTGTTTGCGCGACACCCCGAGTTGCTGGGCGATGTCGAGCTAAGCCCGAAATTCGTGGAGGATTTGCTGCCCTTTTTGCCGGAGGCTCTCCGAAAGATCATGGATGGAGCCACAAAATATTTTATTGCTGGAGTCATGGTCGGTCCAAAGAATTCGCAAATTGGGCTGCATTATGACTTTCTGGAATCGCATGCCTATTTGGCTCAAATTATTGGGAAGAAGCGATGCGTGCTTTTCTCTCCCGCGGATTCCGCCGCGCTCTACGACGGAAAAGTGAACGTGGACGCTCCCGACTTCGAGAAATTCCCCCTTCTCCAGAATGCGACCGCTTACGAATGCACCCTCGAGCCGGGTGAGTTGCTGTTCATTCCGTTCCGATGGTGGCATCACGCCGTCTGCCTTGAAAAATCGATCACAGTAAACTACAACTTCTTCAATCGCGTGAACATGGGAGGGTACATCACGCACCTCCTGCGAGATCTGCCAGCCCTGGTGGACGGGATCACGCAGCTTCCCGAAGAGCGCGCGGCCCTCGGAATCAAGTGGACATCCCGAGGCTTCGATTTTCCCGACTCTGGCAAAGCCTGAAAGGTTCTCCTTTCCCATCCCTATCTTCATCTATCCAATTGCCTTAGTGTTCATGGAGTGCCATTCAAATAGGGAAAGCGAAAGTGTCCTGTTATACTCCCCCGGAAATGCAAATCGAGGGATATAGCCTGTCCGGTTACGGAGAAATGATTGCGGACCGGGTTCGCACCGGCGCTTACTTAGAGGCTCTTCGCGCTGTGATCCGGCCGGGTGCCGTGGTCATGGATATCGGGACGGGACCGGGAATCATGGCGGTTCAAGCGTGCCAGCTCGGGGCAAAGCACGTGTATGCGATTGAACCGGGTGAAGTCATTCAGTTGGCGCGGGAAATCGCCGCAGCAAACCACTGCGCTGACAAGATCGAATTCTTCGAGGACATTTCCACGAACGTTACGATTCCCACACGGGCCGATGTTATCGTGTCTGATTTGCGAGGAATCCTTCCGTTCTATTCCGACCATATCCCCTCTATTGCCGACGCCCGGCTGCGATTCCTTGCCCCTGGCGGAACACTGATCGGACGAGAGGATCGAGTTTGGGCAGCGGTCGTCGAAGCGCCGGAACGTTTCTCCAAAATCGTGGATCCATGGACACGAGATTTACCTGGCCAAGATCTAAGCCCGGCCCGCCGGAAGGTGGTGAACGAAATTCACAGGATGCAAGCGGCACCTGAGCTACTGTTGACCAGCCCCAACCTTTGGGTGGCGTTGGACTATACATGCATTGAGAATCCCGATGCTCAGGGCGAGCTGACATCGACCGTGAAACGGGAAGGGACGGGGCACGGGATTGTGATTTGGTTCGATGCGGACCTCGCCGATGGCGTGGGTTTTTCGAACCGCCCCGGTTCGGCCACGGTGATTTACAGCTCCATGTTTCTTCCCTGGCCGGAGCCCGTGCTCCTGGTGGCGGGTCAAACCGTGTGCGTTCATCTTCAGGCGAAATTAGTGGAGGAAGACTATTTCTGGCGCTGGACCACTCGAATTGAGTGTGCTGGTCAGCCGGGAAAAATCGTGGCCGAATTTGACCAGTCCGTGCTTCAAGGAGCGGTGCTGTCTCCAGCCAAGCTCCTCAAGAGATCGTCCAAGTACGTTCCACATCTTTCCGAAGAAGGCCTCATGCGCCGGAGGGCTCTCGAGCTGATGGACGGAAGAGTTGCGCTCGAAGAAATTGCCCGGCGCCTTACGGCCGAGTTTCCCGGAAAATTTGCAAGATGGGAACAAGCACTCACTTTCGCCGGCGCGATTTCCAATGAGAACAGCCGGTAGTTTGGCGGCTGGTTCCCCGCGATTCCGGGGCGCGCCAGGAAATTTGAATCACGATTCCGGTTCTGCTTCCCTTCGATTTTTCCTCAGGCAATAGTCTTGGCGGCGAATTTAAAAAGGCGCGAGAATGAGGGCCATGACGGAAGTAAGGGGCTGGCGAAATTGCCCGGGCGCATCGCGCCCTGAGTTGGAACTCAACCTGTGCTGCGGTCGCGCGCTGATCGATCCCGCGGCGAAGGACCGGGTTCGCCTCCTCATTCAGAATGGGCTGAATTGGCCCGATGCCGTGGCCATCGCGGAGCAGCACCGTTTGTCGCCCATCGTCTATGAAATTATCGCCGCCACGGCGCGAGACTTGATCTCTCCCGACGAGTTGCAAGTGTTGCGCCAGGCGGCGGCGCCTTCCATGACTGCCGGGATGGTGCTCCTGCGGGAATTGCTCCATCTGTATCCGTTGTTCGAGGCTGCCCAAATTCCGGTCATCCCCTACAAGGGGCCTCTGCTCGCCTGGGTCGCGTATGGAAACTTTCTGCGGCGCGAATACCTGGACCTGGACTTCGTCGTCCAGCAAAAATACATTCCGGACGTGGTCGATGTGCTGAAGTCCGCGGGCTATCGCCCGCAATTCGATCCGCGGGAAGCGCACGCGGGGCAGAATGGATTTGCGCCGGGCCAGTATTCCTTCAAATCGCACCCACACAAAATTCTGGCCGAATTTCATACCGAGCGGACCTTGCGCTATTTTCCGACTCCGATCGACTTTCAGGAATTGACCGGCAGGCTCATGACCGTCGAAATCGGCGAACAGCGCCTGCGCACTTTTTCGGTCGAGGATACCCTGGTGATGTTGTGCGTGCATGGCGCGAAACATTTCTGGGAGCGGCTGGGCTGGGTGCTCGACATTGCGAAATTGGCGACGGCTCAGGAAGTGGATTGGGCGCTGGTCACGCGGATCGCGGCAAAGATGGAATCCAAGCGCGTGCTTCTGCTAGGGGTCTACCTGGCGCACGACTTGTTCGATGCTCCCTTGCCGGAGCGATTGCTGGAAGAGATCGCCCGGGACCGCACCGTGCAAGAGCTGGCGGAAAAAGTGTATGAGCAATACGCGGGCATTTCCGATCCCGGCGCGGGGGTACTGCCACGCGCGCTGTTCCGGGTTCGTTTGCGTGACGGTATCGGCCAAGGTCTGCGCCACACTTTGCGCCTCGCTATGAGCCCGACCGAAAGCGACCGGCAGACCGTGCGCTTGCCTGGCTGGCTCACACCGCTCTATATGTTGGTGCGGCCCTATCGGCTTCTTCGGGAATATGGAGCCGGCCTGAAGCGCCGGTGAATGGCGAATCTTGGCGTACGCGTTCCGGTGGAAGAAGATGAGCGGATTTTCAGAATGAAAAAATCAACGGTGCGGAATTCGGCAGCGAGCGGACCATATGAGGCGGGGAAGGGCGAATTGATTCAGCTGACACGCAAGGGTGTTGTTTTCTCGGGTTCCGCGGCGGATCTTCGGGAATTGCGGGCACAATTCCAGCGCGATCACTACATCATCCTGCCGAAGTTAATCGAGCCGGACCTTTTCGCGACAATCCTGAAGCGCATCGAGTCCGCGCCGTCTGAACGGAAGGAATATGACGGCATCATCGCGCAAACCGTAATCGACGATCCGCTCACCTACAATCTTCTGTTATTTCTCATCAGCTCCCAGGAATTTCGAGGCCTCGTTCAACGCATCACGGGTTGCCGCAGGATCGCCGATTTTCAGGGCCGCATCTACAGACTGAACCCGACCACCGGCGAACGGATCGTCTGGCACACGGATGTGTACGACCATCGCATGGTGACGTTTTCCCTGAATTTGACGCCGCAAGAGTATCGCGGCGGGACTTTGCAGATTCGCTATCGAGGCTCGGAGGAAATCTTGCATGAAGTTCGCAACACGGGGCCAGGCGACGCTCTTCTCATGCGTGTTGCGAACAAGCTGTTCCATCGCGTCCTCCCCGTGGAAGGGGACGTTCCCAGAACGGCCATGGCAGGATGGTTTCGCTGGGAAAAGGAAAATGTGAATTTTCATGATGCCTTGCGCAAGGTGTCCGGAGTTTCGCCTGGCGGACCGTCTGCGGATTGATCGAACGGCCAGGGAAGCTCAGTAGGAACGAACTGCCTCATCTTGGAGCAAAACTAATGAGAAAGCTTCCAGTTTTTGTTCTTCTTACGTTGCTGGCGCTCGCCATTCCTGCCGCTTGGGGGCAGAGTGCAACGACGAAAGTCCGTGGCGCCGGGTCGCTTCCCGCGACGTGCGTGCCGGGCGACGCGAATACTCCCGCCGACACGATTGTCGTGGGCAACGTCCCCTACGTGTGCACGGGACCGTTCACGTGGTCGACCGCTCCCTGGGCCGACATCACCGCGTTCGGAGCGCGCGCCCCGACGGGTGGCATGCCAACCGCGTCGGCGAACTGCACGGCGAAGAGCAACGTGATCGGTTCAGTCACCGGCGCGTCTTACGGTTTCCATTACGGTTTCAACATCAACGACGGCGTCACGCTCTGGGGCTGCGGGGAGACGGAAAAGATGAGCATGCCATCCGGTCTCACGGTGAGGCCGGCAGGAACGTGGGGACTCCTAGGCACGGAATCTCCCTTGTTCACAGTGGCGGCGGGCAACACGACGTACAGTTACACCGTCATCGCGCGCGACATCTTCGGAGGGATGACAATTCCGGCCACTCCCGTGTCGATCTCCACCGGGCTGGCTTCGATCGGCAAACAAACCGCGATCATCGGCAAGCTCACCCGCACGAACGATCGGATCACCGTGGTCTTGAAGGCCGCGCCTGCGAGCCCGCTCGTCGCTGGCGATCTCGTCGAACTGGAACCGAAGAACGGGACCCAGTTCGCCGGCTGGTACAACGTCGCGCAGGTGGACAGCAGCACGCAGGTTGAATTCTGGAACACCTCGATCGACACGCGCGCGCAAGGATGGATGACGGGCGACACGACCACCTACTCGGGCGGCGGCGACCTCATTTACTATCGGAGCAACTACCTGGCGTGGACGCCCGTGAAGGGTGCGTGGATGTACTACGTGTGCGCGAAGCGTTCCGGAGACAGAGACTATCACCTGATCGGCATGACCAAGCCGAGCGGTCCGAGCGGCTACCTCGACGACGCGTTCGAGGATTACGGCTCTCCGTACATGGACAAGCAAGCCTACCCGCCATACGTCGAGACGCCAGCCGAAGCCGCCTACAACGACAACCCCAAAAATCCCACCGACACCGACCGCAACGCCATCTGCACTTCCAGCAAGACGCTGAACGATCCCTTGTCGACCTGGATTACCGGCTACAACCCGGCCAACGGGAATTTCACGCTTCACGATGCCGCGACGAACTCCGTCACCGGCGCGACGATGAAATGGGACGACGCACCCGGCATTCGCCGCGCGCTCGCGGCAGCGGCTTCCCAGTCCCCAAACTATTACGGCGGAGCGATTTACATCCCCCCTAGTCTGCACTCCTACCTCGTCAATTCCTACATTCCTGTTCCCAATCAGGTGACGATCTGGCAATCCGGCAAACTCACTCTGAACGAGACCGTCAGCTTGGCCGGCAATGACAACTGGTTCGGCGACTGGTCGAGCCAGGGCACTCCCCAGTTCGGCATCATGAGCGGAGCGGCAGTTTCCGCGCCGTTTGGCAACCCCGCCGTGTATATCGGAGTAACCGGAAACACCTTGCGGATGCTGAACATCGCCACCAACGCCATAAACGGCGGCACCCAGATCGTGGACGACTCATCTCCGTCCGTGTTTGATCTGGTCAACCTCGGGACCGGCGGCGCGTCTACGGACTATGTGGGAATGAACGTGGTCTTGCGAGGGACGGGGTCGATTCAGCAGCATTTCTTCAACAAGGTCAGCTTTTTGACCGGTCCGGATCAAGTGAATGACAAGAGTTGGACACCTTCCTTTTGGATCGCGCCGGCGCAGAATTACACCAACGTGGGCATCGAAGTCACGCTGGATAAAACGACTTGGAACCGCCGGGGCATCGGAATTGGAGGAGGCGGGGTCAGCGGCGGCGCAGGTGGCTACGCTGGAACCAGCGGATGCGGCCTCGCTCAGTTCACGAGCAGCTGGTCGTACCGGCAAGGCGGCATCCTCCCGATGGTGGCGACCATGGGTTGTCCCGCTCACACACAGATCACGATCAACGACGCCTCGCAGGACACGGAAGGGCAGCCGCTGTTGGCCGCATTTTCTCCCGGTGTGTATCTGGGGCCGCGCCTGACCGCTCACAATCCCACTGGCGGAGCGACGGCTCCGTTGACGCAAGGCTATCGACTAAGTCTTGCGGACATTGATGAAGCGCCAGAGTCTTCCGCCCGGTCGTTCCCGAATCGGGATTTTCTATTCAAGACTTCTGGAACCCTCAACCTCGTCACCGCGCCGTACGCGACGTCGGGCAGTTACGGCGCCGCCAATCAATCGCTCTACTCGATTGGAATGCCGCTACACGGCGCCGGTGGCTACAGCTGGTGGTTCGATCTGCCGATGACAACGGCTGTGACCGCTCGGGCGGCTAACGGCGGCAGCGTTCCGGCGGCTACGTACGTCTATGCAGTGAGCGCCGTGGGTGCGGATAACGGAGAAACAATCCTTTCCGCAGCATCCTCGCCCGTGACCACGAGGAGCGGAATGCAATCGGTCGACGTGGAGTGGTCCCACTCGATCGGCCCCTACAGCTATAACGTGTGGCGCTGCGACATGACGAACCCCTGCGTCAGCGAGGACGGAACGATCAACGTGGGAACAGCCTGGTATCGTGTCGCATTGCACGTTCTCCCGACGAACACCTGCAAGGCCATGGCGGCTCCCAGCTACTGCGATACGTCCGCTGCCCCGATGCGGTACACGCCGCCGACAGCCTCGGGTACCGGCCCGACGATCATGAACAGCACTGGGCTGTACTCGCCGTATTTCCAGGCGCCGCCGATCACCGTCTCGCAACTTCCCGCTGCCGCCGCTGAAAACGCGGGACAAATGAGGCGGGTCACGGACTCGACAACGGTTACCTCGGAAGGACAAACCTGCGCGGGGGGCGGTTCGGGCGTGGCCCTGGCGTTCTCGAATGGAACGGTATGGAAGTGTTTCTAGAGCGCGGAGAAAAATTCTTGTCGTAAAGAAGATGCGCGCTCCCATGTTCGGCAATCATTCGCGCGGAGAATAAATGTGCTGCGAGGCGAAGCCGTTCCAGGTCAAATGGTGGACCATCTTGGGATGGTTGCATTCTTTCTTCGCGCTCCACTGTTGGCGCATCCGCTCAGGCTCGCCTCTTTTGTGGGTTTTTAGTTGCGCATGGCCCGGCATTCGTAGCAGATTATCGACGCATGCTTGAGGGACCAGCCAATCCTGCGCGGCGGTGGACTGCCGCATTCCTTGCGATTGCTGCCGCGGCGTGGTTCTGTTACGCGGGCACGAAGCATGCGCTCGCAAACCACTACGTTGTATCTTCTAGCCCTGAGGACTGGAACCGCGCCTCTCGCATCGAGCCGGACAATCCGGAGATCTGGTACCGCCTGGGACGTTTCCGCCAGCTTGATTTCGATAACGCGGACATTCCGTTAGCCATTTCCTATTACCAGCGCGCGATACAGCTCAATCCGCGCTCCCCGTATTACAAGCTCGATCTCGCGGGCGCGCTCGAAATGGCGGGCAAGAATGCCGAAGCGGATAGTTATTTCCGGGCCGCTCAGGCTGCCTACCCGATTTCCGCCGAGGTGTCCTGGAAATATGGCAATTTTCTTCTTCGCCAGGACCGTTTGTCCGAAGCGTACGCCCAAATTCACCGCGCGGCGACGGTGGACCCAAAACTAATTCCCCTCGCGGTGTCGCGCGTTTGGCATAGCGACCCGGACGTCCACTTGCTGCTCGATAAAGTTTTGCCCGACACGCCCGCAGCCTACTCTGAGGCTCTCTCTTTCCTCGCCGATGCGCAGGACCCCACGGCGGCGATAGAGGTCTGGCGCCGTCTGACGGCAAAAGATCCCCATGCAGACTTGAAGTGGGGTATCAAGCTCACCGATATGCTGGTGGCCCAGGAAAAGTACGAGGAAGCCGGAACCGTTTGGCGCCAGGCCGTCAGCATGAACGCAGGTTCCGCGCCCGCGTATGCCGGTAATTCGCTCGTCTATGATGGCGGATTCGAGAAGGAGATCTCGGGAGGCGGTTTCGGCTGGCGGCAAAGAAATGTCGATGGCGCAGACTTCGATTTCGACACCGAAGAGAAGCACTCCGGGAGCCGGTCCGCGCGGCTGATTTTTGACGGTTCCAAGAATCTGCCGTACGCGGATTTATTTCAATCCGTCCTGGTTTCTCCGGGCGCCCACTATCATTTTCAAGGTTTTCTTCGCACCGATCAAATTTCGACCGAGAGCGGGATGCGTTTTGAGATCGTGGATCCCAAGGATCCGCAGCATTTGGATCTGCTTACCAAGAATGAGACGGGAACCCAGCCGTGGACCCTCGAACAACTTGATTTCACGACCGGGCCGCAGACGCGCCTCATTCTTGTCCGGCTCGCGCGGAAGTTGAGCGAACGTCTGGACAATAAGCTCCGCGGCACCGTTTGGATCGATGATTTAACCATCGTGCCGGCCGGCGCCGGTAACGAGGAGTCTGGGCCAGGAAAACATTAGATGAGATCGCGCGACGATCTCACTGGATGGCGATCGGCAAAGAGGAAATTGGTTCCAAATGCAAGATAAGCATTCCGCACCAGGAATTCCGATGACGGCGGTCTCGACCCGACCATGAACATGAGCTTCCTACGCACCGGTATATGCGTTTTGGCTGCCTTCGCCGTGCTCGCGCACGGAGCGGTCGAACCATGGTCGGAAGCCGTCCTCGAGATTGGAGCCGCCGTTTTGCTGCTGGCCTGGTCCTGGAAAGCATTGACGGAAAGCGAATGGAAATTAATTTGGAACCCGCTGCTGTGGCCGCTTCTGGCCTTTTGGCTCGTTGCCGCGTTCCAGTTGGCCGTTGGCATTACGGCTGTGCCGTTCCTGACGCGGATCGAATTGCTGAAATACTCGGCGCTGTTGGCTTTGTTTTTTCTTTGCGTGCAGTCCTACAGAACCCGGACCCACTGGCGCAATTTTGTCTGGTTTTTGTTGAGCCTCGGATTCGCGGTTTCCCTGTTTGCCATCCTTCAGCATTTCACGTTTAACGGAAAATTGTATTGGGTGAGGGAATTGCAGTACGGGGGCATTCCTTTTGGCCCCTACGTCAACCGGAACCATTTTGCCGGCCTCATGGAGTTGCTCATCCCGCCGGGGCTTGCCATCCAAGTCCTGGGAGCGGAAAAGCGCGACCAATTGCCGCTCGTGGGCCTATTCACCTTGCTGCCGATTGGAGCCTTGTTTTTGTCCGCTTCCCGGGGCGGGATCATCAGTTTGGTGGCGGAAGTAGGTTTCCTCGCGATACTGATCATTGCGCGCCGCCGCGAAAAAAAGGTGTTCGTCGCTGCCGCATTGATCGTAACGCTGGCTGCCATTTTAGTTTCATGGCTCGGAATCGGCGCCGCATTGGACCGGTTTGCCACCTATAAGAAACTGGAGACCAGCGAGGGGCGCCGGGTGGAAATGCTGCACGACAGTCTGCGGATCTTTCGGGATCACCGGATTTTAGGAACGGGCCTGGGCACTTTACAGGAAGTCTTTCCACTTTACGAAACGGATTACGATGGTCTGGTCGTGAATCACAGCCACAATGATTACGCCGAAGCCCTCGCGGAAACGGGCGTGATTGGCGCCTTTTGCGGACTTGTCTTTCTCGTCTGCTTATTTTGGATGGCATGGAAGATTCTCAACGTTCAGGGCGATCCGCGGAACTTTGCCTATCATGCGGGCGCCCTGGTGGCCTGCCTGGGGCTTCTTGTGCACGCAGGAGTTGATTTCAATTTTCATATTCCATCGAACGCGCTCATCTTCCTTCTGCAAGCGGCCCTGGCCACGACCGCATTCCCGGCATTGCCTTTGCCCCGCGGGCACTGAACCTTGTTTGTTTCTTGCCGATCTTTAGATTGGGATTATGCCGGGTACCACTTGAAAAGCTCGAATTTATTATTTCCCAGCGAATCCAAGCGGGAGTGCCTCGGCGAAGAACTAGGGCCTGCCGCAGGGGTAGGTGTACCGTTCCGGAACATCTCATTTTTTCGGCAACAAATGCTCTTGACTCAGCGAAAGTGTCTGTATAATGGCAATCGCGTGGGGGAGTAACTATCTTGAGTAAGCAAAGATGGCAGGGCGCATTCCGCCCAGTATTCTATTTGTCTAGCCGAACGGCGCTTTTTCTCCTTCTGGCTGTTCCCTCGGCTTACTCTCAACAACAAAAAGCGACCCCGCCAGCGCCCGGGACGGCGCCCAAGCCGACAAGCATAGTAGCGGCTGAAACCAATGATCGAATCGCGCAGCTTGCGCTTGCCTCGGATGTGAAGCAAGGCGATTACGTGATCGGGAGCGGCGATTTATTGGGCATCGAAGTATTCGATGTTGCCGAGCTATCGCGCGACGTTCGCGTGAATGAAACGGGCTATATTTCCCTGCCGCTCATGCCCTCCAAGGTCCGGGCCGGTGGCCTCACGCCTTTTCAACTGCAAGATAAGCTTGCCGAGTTATTGCAGACGAACGGACTGGTATCGACCCCCCAAGTGAGCGTTTCCGTGAAAGAGCAGCACAGCCAGCCTATTACAGTGATCGGCGCGGTCAAAAATCCGATGGTGATCCAGGCTCTGCGCAAGACTACACTCCTCCAGGCGTTGTCGCAGGCCGGCGGCGTCGCGGATGACGCGGGCAGCACCGTGATCGTTACACGCCCTGTCCCGGACGCTTCCAATTCGGCAGATCCTGTTGATGCTTCGGCGCCATCGGCGCCTCAGACCTTTACGATCAATTTGTCCGATGTTCTGGAATCCGGCGATTCGCGTTTCAACATTCCTCTCGTCGGCGGCGATGTTGTCTCTGTTCCCCGGGCCGGCATCATTTACGTCGTGGGGGCCGTTGTCAAACCGGGCGGCTTTCTGTTGCAGAATGACCTGGACCACATGACCATGCTGAAGATGCTGTCTCTGGCGGGCGGGACGACGAACACGGCAAAGATGAAAAATGCGGTCATCCTTCGAAAAAATCTCGATACCGGGAAGAGGGATCAGGTTCCGGTGGACTTGAACAAGGTCATGCATTTGAAGACGCAAGATGTCCAGATGCAAGCCAATGACATCCTATTTGTGCCCGATAGTAGCGGTTTGAAAGCCTTGCATCGCGCCGGCGACGTGGCCGTGAGCCTCACAACGGGAGTCGCGCTGGTTGCCGCCGGCCACATCTAGATCAGCGATGGCCATATGGTATCAACTTGAATCCTTGGAGCTTGTGAAGATTCTATGGACGAGACCAACAATCTAGCTCCCCGAGAACGCTCCAACGCGAATTCCTCGGAATCCCTTCAGACCCGTTCCCCATTTCTTGCCCTGGATCTAATGCCGCGGGAACCGCACCTGCTCGATTACCTGCTCGTTTTACGCAAGCACCAGTGGCTGATCGCTTTTTTCCTGCTCACCGTCGTAACCATCGTGACCATCGCCACCTTCCGCATGCAGCCCATTTACGAAGCGACGGCCCGAGTGGAGGTGGACCGCGACACTCCCAACGCTTTTCGTTTTAACGAAGCCGAGCAGGGCGAAGATTACGGGGACTTGGAGGACTACATCGTCACGCAATCCAAGATTCTCCAGAGTGAAACGTTAGCGATGCAAACGGTCAAATCCATGGGGCTCGATCATTTGCCCCAATTTGGGGGCAGCCCCGGGAAAACGGAAAAACCCGTGCCGGCGGGCAGCGATGCCAGCCTCATGCGGCCGCCTGCCCTGGGCGCTTTTCTTGGCGGCTTAAGCGTAAAGCGGGTGCCAACCTCCCGCTTGCTCGACGTGACGTTTGAAACGACCGACCCGATCCTTGCGGCCCGCGTGGTGAATGCCCATTTGAATAACTTCATCGAGCAGAATTTCCGCAGCCGCTTTGAAGCGGCCACGCAGGCTTCCAACTGGATGGCCGGGCAACTAAACGAAATGAAGATCAAGGTCGAGAACGCCGAAGACGCGCGCCTTGAATATGAGCGCGAAAACCAGATCTGGACCATCGACGAAAAAAGCGACATCAGCACGCAGAAGTTGGGCGAGCTGGAAAAGCAATTGACGGACGCCCAGGCCGACCGGATCAACAAGGAAGCCGTCTACCAGCTTGCGCAATCAGGGAATTACGACGCCATCGCCGCCGTGAGAGAAAGTGGAGTGATTCAGGATATTCTAAAACAGCAAACCACTTTGAGCGCGCAATATACCGACGCCGTGAACCAGTATGGGCCCAAGTTCCCAAAGGTTATGCGAATTCAGGCGCAGCTCAAGGACCTCGATCAATTGGTGACGCGCGAGAAGTTGAATATCGGCAATCAGGTGGAGGCCGACTACCGCGGTTCGCGCCAGCGCGAGCTCCTCTTGAAGGAAGCACTCGACGAACAGAAAGCCGAAGTGAATCAAACCGCCGAGAAGCTCGTTCAATACAACATTCTGAAACGAGAGGCCGATACCAACAAACAGCTCTACGACGGCATGCTCCAGAAATTGAAGGAAGCGGGCATCACCGCGGGACTTCGTTCCTCCAATATTCGAATTGTGGACCCCGCCCTGATTCCCAGCGGGCCTTCCCGTCCCAATAAAACGCGAAACATTTTGTTGAGCATTCTGGTCGGTTTGTTTGGGGGAATCGGCTTGGCCTTGCTGCGTGAGTATCTTGACAATACGGTAAAAACTCCGGACGACATCGAGACGCTGGCGCGCCTCCCTTCGCTTGCCGTCGTTCCTGCGCTAACCAACTCCAGCGGAAAGCGCCGCGGCCGTTTTTCAAAACTCCTGAAGACCGCGGTCGTGACCTCGAAGGAAGGCCGCGCGGAGCTGATTTCGCACAACATGCCGCAGTCGCAAATGTCAGAGGCTTTTCGCGCGCTGCGCACCTCTTTGCTTCTGTCGCAGGCGGACCATCCTCCCCAGGTCATCTTGATGACCAGCGCCTTGCCCCGCGAAGGCAAAACCACGGCGGCGGTCAACCTGGCCGTGACTCTCGCTCAGCTTGGCGACAAGACCTTGTTGGTGGACGCCGATTTGCGCAAACCCGGAATCAATCGAGCGTTGAGCTTGGTGGACGGCAAGCACGCTGGATTGAGTTCTTATCTCGCGGGCGTCTCCTCCCTGGATTTGATCACCGTGCCTCATCCGGCGATCTCGAATCTGGAGGCGATTCCGACCGGGCCGATTCCTCCCAATCCGGCCGACTTGCTTTCCTCGCGCCGGTTGACGGAGCTCATTGCTGAACTCCGTACCCGTTATAAGTTTGTGGTGATCGACTCTCCTCCCATCATGGCCGCCACCGACGCCGTGATTCTTTCCGTGCTAGTGGATGGAGTGCTGATGGTGGTGCGCAGCGGCGAGACGCCGAAGGAAGCCTTCACCCGCACCCGGGACTTGCTGGTCGGCGTGAAATGCCACATGCTGGGCGTGGTGCTGAACGCCGTGGATGCCAGCTCGCCCGACTATTACTACTCGTATCGGTACTACCCCTATTCCTACGGCGGCTATGGCCGGGAAGAAGACACCCGGAAATCCCGAAAAGCACGCCGCGCCGAATCCGAATCGCAATTGGGCCAGGACTAAACAGCCAGGAGGACTTGCTTGGTTTATCTCATCACAGGTGGCGCGGGCTTTATCGGTTCTCACCTTGCGGAGCGTCTGCTCGAACGCGGCGACCAGGTCCTCTTGATGGACAATCTTTCCACCGGAAGCATGGAAAATATCCGGCACATCAAGAAGTATGACCGGATGCATTATTTTCTCGAACCCTTGGAAAACCGCCAGCTCCTGGCGGAACTTGTCGATGAGGCCGACATCGTCTTTCATCTGGCCGCGGCCGTCGGCGTGAAACTGATCGTGGAAAGCCCGGTTCGAACGATCGAAACCAATGTCAACGGCACGCAAATGGTGCTGGAAGCTGCTTGCAGGAAGCGAAAACTGGTTTTTGCCGCATCCACTTCCGAGGTGTACGGAAAGAATACCAACGTCCCCTTTCATGAAGACGCCGATCTGGTCCTTGGCCCGACAACCAAGGGCCGCTGGAGTTATGCCGCCTCAAAAGCGCTGGATGAATTCCTCGCGCTTTCGTATTGGAAAGAGAAGCGGCTGCCTGTGGTCATCGCGCGGCTCTTCAACACCGTCGGACCGAGGCAAACCGGGCGCTACGGCATGGTTCTGCCCAATTTTGTGCGGCAGGCCCTGGAGGGCTCGCCGATCAGTGTTTATGGAACGGGGCAGCAATCTCGGTGCTTTTGCGACGTGCGGGATGCCGTGGAAGCGCTCTTGCGCCTCGCCGCGACGGACAAGGCCGTTGGTGAGGTCGTCAACGTGGGCAACGACCACGAGATCAGCATCGAAAATCTGGCGCTTCTGGTGAAAGAGCGAACGGGCAGTTCCTCGGCGATCGAGCACATTCCCTATGACCAGGCGTACGAACCCGGTTTCGAGGACATGTTCCGGCGCGTCCCATGTCTCGATAAATTGGAGCAACTGACGGGCTTTCGCCCGAGCGCAACATTGCCCGAAATCATTGACCGGGTGGCGGCGTATCAGAGCAGAAAGAAAGAGTTCGTGGGCGCGTCCAGGGAAGCCGCGAACACTATTGCTTAAAGTTCTCTTCCGGTCCTGCCAACGCCGCGGGTAGGACACGCTGTATCGAGAAGGGACTGGCTGGCCGGTCCAATCAGGAATCTCCGACGGGACCCATGTGCGAGTGGAAGCATGAGCGGATTGCGGACCGATGAGGCGTTTCGTGGCGATCGAATCACCGTGGACGCTCCTCTCCCGCGGGTAGCGGTGCCGGGCTCCTGGATCATTGCGGCAAACGAGAAACTGCTTTTCTTTTTATTCCTGTTGACTCTTCCCCTGGCAAATCCCTGGGTACGCGGCGATGGCGTCGGTTACTACGCGTACCTTCGCTCCGCTCTGATCGACCATGACTTGCGCTTTGAAAACGATTATCTTGCGGCGAATGAATCGTTCGTCATTTCCCACATCGATGCGCAAGGGTGCCTTCTTCCCCGCCTGTACACCAAGACGGGATATGTCGAAAATCATTTCTCGGTAGGCCCCGCGATCTTATGGGCGCCCGTGATGCTCGCTGTCCACGGGACTGTTCTTTTGGCCGATCGACTTGGCGCGCATGTGGCCGCGGACGGATATTCGCGCCCGTATTTGCTTGGGATGGCGTTCACAACCGCCTGCTATGGCTTTTTGTCGTTATTCTTGGCTTTTCGGATCGCGCGGAAATATTTCGATGGTCCATGGACGTTCCTCGCAACCCTCGGGATCTGGATGGCAAGCTCCTTGCCGATTTATATGTATTTCAATCCCTCCTGGTCCCATGCCCTTTCCGCATTTACCGTTGCTTTATTTCTTTGGTATTGGGAGCGAACCAGATTGCAGCGAACGGCCGGGCAATGGGCCCTTTTGGGATTGCTGGCCGGATTGATGGGAAACGTTTACTATCCGAATGCCATTCTGTTGATATTTCCCGCGCTTGAAATCGGTCACCTTTTGTTCGTGAAACGGCGAGACGCCGGCCAGCTCACCTTCCCCATTCAAAAAATGATTCTGAGCTGCGGCGTATTTCTTGTGGCCTTTTTCGCTGCGCTTTCCCCCACATTCATCACTCGGCAAATTATCTACGGAAACCCGTTTGAAACAGGCTACCCGGCAATTTCCACGTGGAATTGGACTTCTCCCGCGCTGCTCAAGGTTTTGTTTTCCTCCGATCATGGGATGTTCAGCTGGACCCCGATCCTGGTCCTCGCCGTCGTGGGGCTCGCTTTTCTCATCAGGCGCGACGCCTTGTTGGGAGCGGGATGTCTCCTTACGTTCCTGGCCTACTACTATTTTATTGCCAGCTATCCGGATTGGGACGGCCTGTCCAGCTTCGGAAATCGTTTTTTTGTTTCTCTGACGCCCATTTTCATTCTTGGTCTCGCCGCCCTGCTCAGCTCGTTTTCGAGTTGGATGGGAAAGACGACGCGAGCGCTTGCCGTGTCATGCCCGGTCCTCGCCTTGCTCATTGTGTGGAACGCCGGATTTATCTTTCAATGGGGCACTCACATGGTCCCGGCGCGCGGGGAGATTTCCTGGAGCGCGATGGTGCACAATCAAGTCGTCGATGTCCCGTTGCGAATGACGCATAGCCTGGAAACCTACTTCACACGCCGCGGCGAAATGATGCAGCATATCGAGCAGGAAGACATCGAGCAGCAAAAACTCGAAAACAAGCAGGGAGAGTAGCGATTTCCATGGGCGCCCAAACCCAGGCGGCGGTGGCCGCGAGGCCCGCCGAATATCCCGTCGTGCGAATTGAAGCGCGCCGCGGGTGGCTGGCTCTCGACCTTGGGGAATTGTGGGCGTACCGCGATCTGGTCTATTTTTTTGTCTGGCGAGACATCAAGGTCCGGTACAAACAGACCGTGATCGGCGCGGCCTGGGCGATTCTCCAGCCGGTGCTGACCATGCTGGTCTTCAGTTTATTCTTCGGTAAACTCGCCAAGATCCCTTCGCAGGGCTTGCCGTATCCCATCTTTTACTATACCGCGCTCCTGCCCTGGAATTATTTCGCCGCCGCCATGCAAGGCGCGACGAACATCGTTGTGGAAAATCAAAGAGTGATCACCAAGATCTATTTCCCCCGCGTAGTCTTGCCAATCTCCTCTATTCTTTCGGGACTCGTGGATTTTGCCATCTCCTTCGCCGTGTTTCTGGCCCTGATGGCCTACTATCGCATGATGCCCACGCGCGCCGTGATCTGGCTGCCGGCCTTTATGCTGCTCGCGGTCCTGACGGCTCTTGGCGTCGGTTTGTGGCTTTCCGCGCTGAACGCGCTGTACCGCGACGTGCGCTACGTCGTACCTTTCCTGGTCCAGTTCTGGCTGTTTGCCTCCCCCGTGGCGTACCCCAGTTCCCTGGTCCCCGCCAAGTGGCGCTGGCTGTATGGGTTGAATCCCATGGCCGGCGTGATCGAAGGGTTTCGCTGGGCATTGACAGGGCATGGCGATCCTCCGAACATTCTTCTGGCTGCCTCCTCCGGCGCCGTCGTGCTTCTGGTGCTGAGTGGATTGGTTTATTATCACGCGATGGAGGGAACCATCGCGGATGTGGTCTGAGCCATGAGCGATATCGCCATTTCCGCGGAAGGATTGGGCAAGCGCTACCGGATCGGTGCGATTGCCCGTCAGACGACCATGGGCGAGCGGCTCACCCATGCCATGAAGGCGCCGGTTCGCTGGTTGAGTTCGAACCGCGACGGATCGTCCGGCGGCCATCGGGATTTTTGGGCGCTGCGCGACGTGTCGTTCGAATTGCGCAGGGGCGAGGTCGTGGGTCTCATTGGCCGGAATGGGGCCGGGAAATCCACGTTGCTGAAGATTCTCTCCCGGGTCACGCAGCCCACGGTCGGACGGGCTGAAATCCATGGCCGGGTCGGCAGTCTCCTCGAAGTAGGCACCGGTTTTCATCCGGAGCTGACGGGCCGCGAAAACACCTATCTGAACGGCGCGATTCTCGGCATGGGCCGGAAGGAAATCGATCGCAAATTCGATGAGATTGTGGCCTTTGCCGAAGTCGGAGATTTTATCGATACGCCGCTGAAACATTACAGCTCTGGAATGCAAATGCGCCTGGCATTTGCCGTTGCCGCGCACCTGGAGCCGGAAACGCTGCTTGTGGATGAAGTCCTGGCGGTTGGCGACATGGCGTTTCAAAAAAAATGCCTGGGGAAAATGGGCGAAGTCGCGAGCGGCGGCCGCACCATCGTCTTCGTCAGCCATCAGCTCAACCAGATTCGCCGTCTTTGCGAAAAGGCGATCTGGCTCGATCAGGGCAAGATTTTTCAGATCGGTCCCACACCGGAAGTTGCCGGTGCCTATGAAATCTCCATGACGAACCGCGCGGACGGCTCGGCTCAGGCGAAAGGCGGGCCGGAAATCCACAACGGTTTCGTGGGCTGGGAAATTGTCGCGCCCCGCGATGAGAAAACCAATATGGTTACCACGCTGGGTCCGGTAAAGATAAAATTCGTGCTTCGATTGGATAAGCCGGTCGCGGACGGGCACCACGGCATCGCATTGTTCAATCATGAGCGGCAGCTGATGTGGGCTCGGGCGGAGAATCGCATGCAACTGCCGTCAGGAATACATGAATTTTACTATACCTTTCCCTCGTTACCGTTGCGTCCCGGCCTCTACACCTGGGAGGTCAGTCTTTATGAGGGAGGTAAGCAAGTAGACGTGTGGGCGTGCGCCCCGGAGATGATCGTTGCGACCGAAATACATCAACACCCGGACGATTGCTGGAACGGAATTCTAAACCTGCCCTGCCAGTTTTCGACCGAACGAGGAGCTTTTGATGTCCAAGACGTTCATATTTGATACCCCGGAGGCTCTCCGGTTCGTGAAAGCCCGCCAGGATTTCATTCAGGGGTTTCTGCCAAATCTCAAAGTGCATTTGGGACTGGAGTCCGCTCTTGATGTTGGTTGCGGCCTTGGCGATTTCTCCCAGTTCCTGCGTGACTCCGGATTCCAAGTGAGCGCGCTGGATGGCCGGAAGGAAAATGTTGAGGAGGCTCAACGGCGGGTCGAGAATGTTAATTTTCGCCATGCGGACGTGGAAGATGCATCTCTGGCGACGCTAGGCTCCTTTGATCTGGTTTTATGTGTCGGATTGCTCTACCACCTGGAAAATCCATTTCGCGCCATTCGGAATCTGTTTGCCTTGACGGGGAAGGTCCTGATTGTGGAAAGCAGGTGTATTCCCGACGAGTCAACAACGCTTTATCTCGTGGACGAAGGAATGCTCGAAGACCAGGGTTTGAATTACGTGGCCTTCTACCCGTCCGAGGGGTGTCTGATCAAAATGTTCTATCGGGCTGGGTTTCCCTTTGTTTACCGTTTCCGGAGTTTCCCTGATCATGAGCAATTCCGGCAGACAGATACTCGAAAGCGCTCTCGAACCATGTTGGTAGCTTCCCAAGTCGAACTGGAAGACCCCGCTCTCGTATTGGCTGTGGAGCCGGGAAATGCTTACGATCCTTGGCTCTTGAAGTGGCCGGGCTTGAAGCAAAGAGCAATGAACTTTCTGCGTCGGCCATGGAATGAAAGATTTCAAGCCTTACGGCGTCGCTTGGGAGCGTCGGCGTGATATTTTCGGCTTACCAATGCAGCCGGGAACTACGAGGATGGGCGGGCCTTTGAGCGAAACGGCCTTTGGTTGTCGTCCAGATCCAAGCACGAATGAAAACGAATCAAAAATGCTCGCAAAAGACCAGAACGCCGTCCCGGACCCACTTCTTCCTTCGGGAGCAACAAACTTTTTGGAGGGGTTCAAAACCGGCCGTGCGGGCCTGCGCATAGGGCGCAAGCTTCTTCAATTGGCGCGAAAGTGGCGAGATCCTGTTCAGCGCGGACTTTGGACTAGCCGGTTCGGCATGCCAGTACGAAACGCAATGCTCCTGAACAGGCCGGTCGCCGTCTCCTTCGACGGAATTCCCGTTCTTCTAGAGCCGCGTGGATCTGTGGCCGGTAATCTCTGGGCTGGGCTTGCCTCGAAGAAGCGGGAAGTCTCCTTTGTCCTGAGCGTCCTCGAGCCGGGAATGATTTTTTTCGACGTCGGGGCAAATGCCGGAGTTTTTGCCATCGGCGCCGCCAAGAAGATCGGTGGGAACGGAGTTTTCGCTTTCGAGCCGTGTTCTTCGACTTTCGAGTTGCTCAAGCGAAATCTGCTGTTAAACCATCTTGCTGATGTCAATGTTGTCCAGATGGCTTTGGGAGACTCGGTTGGCGTGGGCATGTTGCAAGTCAATGCCCCCGGTAAAGATGGCCTCAACACGTTGGGGCAGGCGACCCATCCCGGCAGCAAGGTGGTGGGCCAGGAGAGCGTCCGCATCACCACGGTGGACGTTTTCATGAAGGACCACAAGATTCCGCGCGTCGATGTCATGAAAGTGGATATCGAGGGCGCGGAGCTGATGATGTTTCGCGGAGCGCGAGAATTGCTGGACCGCGCGGACGCGCCCATCATCCTCTACGAAGGCTTCGGATTTCTTACCCGCGGATTTGGCTACCATCCCGTCGAAATACTTTGGTTCCTCGAGTCTTGCGGCTACTCCCTATTTGCGCTGAACAGCGAAACAGGCGAGATCTCGGAATTGAAAGCGGACTACAAATACGATTCGATGGTCATCGCAGTCAAGCCGGGGCACGCCGCTTTCGAGGATTTGCGCGCGAGATTGAAGTGAGAGTCGCATTCATAAAACAATTGTTCGACGTTCACGGGCCGTGGTCGAGTATCCTCTGGGAAAACACGACGCTGCGGAAGTTGCTGGACGCCTGGCCGGGCAAGGCCACTTTCTGGGAAATGACGTGCTGCCTCAAGGCGGATTGGTACGTCATCCCGCAACAGTTATCGAGCGACTACACCCAAAATGTGTTGCAGCATCGAGGCCTTGGGGAAATACTTTCCCGGCATACCCGCAACGTTATTGCGCCCGAGGAGATCCCCATCGACCAGTACGATCTGGTGATCACGTTCGACCCGATCTGGGCCGTGCCCGCGGATTCGCCCACACTATTCGCTTACTTCGTGGTCGAGCACTGGGACCGCCTCTACCAGCAGTCGCTGCGCGCGCCGCTCGGCCGCTACGATCTGTTTCTCGCCCATATGATGGACGCCCCGAAAACGCTCGCCTCGCTCCCGCAGGCGCTGTCGTTTCCCTACTTGCGCGATCCCGGCGCCGTCCAAGCCGCCTTCCCGGCGGCGAAAGAGGAGGCGGTATGGGCGGATTTCCGCACGCTCACCACGCTGGGGATGGCCGAGACCTACGGAATGTGGGTCGCCTCCGGACATGCGGCCGCCAAGCGCCTGGAAGAAACTCTGCGCTTGCCCGTCCGCTACAGAGCCAGCTTCAACGAGCACCCTT
>DATNIO010000078.1:0-51537 GCA_035604385.1 Verrucomicrobiia bacterium
GGTAGGTGCGGATCGACTGCACATCGGCGACGCGTTGCGTCAGGTAGCCTCGCAAATCGAAAAAGTTGAACGGGCCAACAATACTCGGGAAATGAATCCCCAGACTCGGAGGAAATTGAAATTTGAAGCCATAGGAGGCCAGATCGATTTGTTCCACGTTCTCCCGAACGCCGCCGGACAAATTCGGAAACAACACGCTCCGCGCAACGATGTTCTCCCCAATCGCACGTTGCGAGGACTGCTCCGCGGTAATCCCCCCGAGGTTATAGCGCAGCCCCATTTTCAGCGCCGCGTCGAGAGAGAGCGAGAGCGGCTGGTCGGAGGGAGGCCCCGCGCTGGCGCTGCCCTGATAGGGGCCGACCTGCGCCGCGGCGTATACCACCGGGCCAAATATGCCGAGGATGAGAAAGAAGAAACGAAACCTGGAAATTCGCATGGAAACCGCTCGATTCTTCAGGATTAACCAGCCGCGCCTGCCGCACTCGGTATGCGCTATCCAAGGGGGAGGCAAGGCGGGTGGTCCGATTTTGCAATTAAGGCTTGCATGGCCGAGGACACCCAAGTAAGATACATACACGTATGTATCCTGTCAAGAGAAGCACGCCGCAAGTATGAGGCAACTTTCCATTCCGGCACGGGGCAAGAGGAGCCGCGGACGCCCCTCCCTGGCGGCCCGCTCCCGCACGCGTCAGGCGGAACGCACCCGGGCGACCCGCCGGAAGTTGCTGGACGCCGCCAAACGCATTTTCGCGCAAGACGGCTTTGAAGCGGCCCGCCTGGAAGACATCGCGGCCGGCGCTGGCTATACCAGAGGCGCTTTCTACGCCAATTTCAAAAGCAAGGAAGACATCTTCTTTGCCCTGTTCGAGGAGTGGGTGCGGGAGCGAATCGAGTCCTTCACGAGCGTCGTCCGGCGCCACTCGGATCCTGTCGAAAAGCTCATGGCTTTGCGAACCCATTATGCCGAACTTGCCACGGACCGCCGCCTGGTCCTGATCTCCATGGAATTCAAGCAGTTTGCCCTGCGTCATCCCGAGGCGCACGCCCGGCTGCGGAGCCGGCATCGCCGCATCCGCGCCTCGTTCGGCAAGCTGTTTTCCGAAATCATGGGAGCGCTCGGGAAAAACATTCCGATTGACTACCCAGCGGCCTCGGCCTGCCTCGGAGCGGTCTCGCAAGGGCTGCTGCTGGAACACCTGCTCGACCCCAAGACGCTGTCGGATGGCGATGTCCGCCGGGTTCTGGGCCTTTTTTTCGATTCAATTTTTTCAGGCTGCGCCCAGGCAGGGTAGGCGCCGGGTGCAGTGCCAATTAGAGAAAACGAATTTGTAACGGGAGTTTGGGCTTTCGCATCTGAAGATAGTGCGGTAGACGCGCCTCGGCAAATCCTCCGGAAGACGCGAGTTGGGGATGGAAAACGCAGGCTCTAAGTAAACTTCAGATTCGCCAGCGAAGACCGGATTTCATGCGTCGGAAATCGGACAGAAAATGCAATCGCTGGTATCGCTTTCAATGATTTTCGCGCTGGTGTCGGAAAAGTCCGGCGCGGGCAGGCCAAGGAGTTAAGAGCCCGGTATGTGGATTGTCCGTTTAGCGCTGCGAAGGCCATACACCTTTGTGGTGATGTCCTTGCTGATTCTGATTCTCGGGACGCTGGCGGTATACACCACCCCTATCGATATATTCCCGAACATCGATATCCCAATCGTTGCTGTCGTTTATGGGTATGCGGGGCTTTCGGCCGAGGACGTTTCCCAGCGGCTTGTGGTCGGCTTCGAGCGCGGACTTACGGCAACGGTCAACGACGTCGAGCACATCGAATCGCAATCCTTGAACGGGCTTGGCGTCATCAAGATTTTTTTCTATCCCAGCGTGCGCATTGATATGGCCATGGCGCAAGTCACGGCAATCGCGCAATCCGCCGTCCGGCAAGATCCCCCGGGAACGATTCCGCCGTTCATCCTGGCCTACAACGCGTCCTCCGTCCCGATACTTCAGCTCGCGCTTTCCGGAAAGGGCCTTTCCGAGCAGCAGTTGAACGATCTGGCGGCGAATTTCTTGCGCTCGCAATTGGCGACCGTGCAGGGCGCCGTCTTCCCGAACCCATACGGAGGAAAGCAGCGCCAGATCCAGGTGGACCTGAATATCCCCGCGCTCCAGGCCAAAGGACTTTCGCCCAACGACGTTGTCACTGCCATCGGAAATCAAAATCTGATTTTGCCCGCCGGCACTGTAAAAATCGGCTCCAAGGAAGACGACGTGGACCTGAATGCGAGCCCGCAAACCGTCGATGAAATGAACGATTTGCCGATCAAAACGGCGGGCACGAATACGATTTACATTCGGGATGTCGCGCACGTCCGCGACGGCAATCCTCCGCAAACCAATATCGTCATGGTGGACGGACAAAGAGCCGCTCTCATGACCATCCTAAAGCTCGGCAACACCTCGACCCTGGACATCATCAACGAAATCAAACAGCAGTTGCCCACGGTCCTCGCGGGCCTGCCGCCGGAGTTTCGGGCCCGGCCGATTGCCGACCAATCGTTGTTTGTCCGCGCCTCCATCAACGGAGTCGTTCGAGAGGCGGTCATTGCCGCCTGCCTTACCGGGCTGATGATTTTGATTTTTTTGGGAAGCTGGCGCAGCACGCTGATCATCGCGGTTTCCATTCCTCTTTCCATTCTCACGTCGATCATCGTCCTGAGCGCCATCGGGCAGACGATCAACATCATGACGTTAGGCGGGCTGGCGCTGGCCGTGGGCATCCTGGTGGATGACGCCACAGTGGAAATCGAAAACATCAACCGGAATCTGGCCCAGGGAAAGGAAATTATTCAGGCGATTCTGGACGGCGCGCAGCAAATCGCCGTGCCAGCGTTCGTCTCCACTCTTTCGATCTGCATCGTATTCGTGCCCATGTTCTTCCTGACGGGCGTGGCGAAGTATTTGTTCGTGCCGCTGGCCGAAGCTGTCGTATTCGCGATGCTGGCATCCTATTTGCTCTCGCGCACACTTGTGCCGACGATGGCCCGGTATCTCCTGAAAGCCCACGGCGAAGAATCAGTGGAAACGTCGCTCGCCAGCGGAAATCCCCTGGTGCGCATGCAGGGGCATTTCGAATTGCAATTCGAAAGACTCAGGAACTTTTACCGGGGGATCCTGCAAACATGCCTTGCCCACCGCGTGATTTTTCCGCTGGCCTTCCTGGCGGTCTGCGTTGCTTCGTTCGCGTTGTACCCGTGGCTGGGCGAGGATTTCTTCCCGAGCGTCGACGCCGGGCAAATCAAGCTGCACCTTCGCGCGCCGACAGCCACTCGCATTGAAGAGACCGCGGAACTATGCAGCGAGGTGGAGCGAACGATCCACGAACAAATTCCGGCGAACGAGATTGAAAGTTTGATTGACAACATCGGACTTCCCTACAGTGCATACAATTACGTTTATAGCACGTCGGCGCCGATCGGTCCGGAAGACGCCGACATCATGATTTCCCTGAACCCGAACCACCACCCCACCGGTCAGTACATCCATGATTTGCGTTTGAAGCTCACGAAGGAATTTCCGGGCGTAATGTTTTACTTCCCGCCCGCGGATATCGTCAGCCAGATCCTGAATTTCGGCCTTCCTGCGCCCATTGATATTCAAATCATGGGGCGCGATGTCGAGGCGAACCATCAGTTTGCGAACAATCTATTGAAGCAGTTGGATACGGTGACTGGAATCGCCGACTTGCGGATCCAGCAGCCCTTCAACCAGCCAAAGTTGCACATCAATGTGGATCGCACCAAGACTCTTCAGGCGGGCTTTACGCAACGCGATGTCGCCGGCAATCTGCTGGTTTCGTTGAGCGGCAGCTTTCAAACTTCGCCGTCGTTCTGGCTCGATCCCAAGTCCGGCGTCAGTTACATCGTTGCAACGGAAGCCCCCCAGTATGATTTCCAGTCCTTGCAAGACCTCGAAAATATTCCCGTGACTGGGGCGGGCGGCGGCACCGCCCGCGCGCCATGGCAGCAGCTTGCGAACCTGGGAACCATCTCCCGAGGCGAAGGGATGGCGACGGTGTCGCACTATGACGCTCAGACCATGATCGACATTTTTGGATCCACCCAAGGACGCGATCTCGGCGGGGTCGCCAAGGACATCGACGCGATCGTCAACCGGAATCGCAGCCACCTGCCGCGCGGCTCCCAGATGTTTGTTCGAGGCCAGATCGATACGATGCGCAGATCGTTCGTCGGGCTGCTGGCCGGTCTGGGATTTGCAATTCTCTTGATTTATCTGCTGATCGTTGTCAATTTCCAATCCTGGCTCGATCCGTTTATCATTATTTCGGCGTTACCGGCCGCCCTTGCCGGAATTGTGTGGATGCTGTTCGTGACGCACACCACGATCAGTGTGCCCGCGCTTACGGGCTCGATCATGTGCATGGGCGTGGCCACGGCGAACAGCATTCTGGTCGTCAGCTTTTCAAAGGAGCGCGTTCAGGAAGGACTCAATCCTCTTCAGGCTGCGGAAGAGGCCGGATTTACGCGCTTTCGCCCGGTAATCATGACGGCCATGGCCATGATCATTGGCATGCTGCCGATGGCGGTTGGCCTCGGCGAAGGCGGCGAGCAGAACGCGCCCCTCGGACGCGCAGTCATCGGCGGGCTGATATTTGCGACGGTCGCGACGCTTCTGTTTGTGCCGTCCGTCTACAGCTTGATTCACGGATTCCGCGAAAACCCGGGCGAATCCGCCGAAATTGAAATCCCGGGCGAGTAGTCACGGCCTAATATTCAGGCGGGCTCCAAGTAGAGCCCGCATCCGTTTTCGGAGGATCAGATGGAGGTTGTTTCCAATCAGCGGGAACCGGCGGAAGCGCCAGCCAGTGAACGGGCGAACCCTGGAGGCCCGCCTGCGCCGGGCAGCAAGGTGGCCCGCGGCGTGATGCTCCTGCTCGTGGTGATTATCGTCGCCATGGTTGTTCTCTGGGGAATTTCGAGCCGCCGCAAAGCCAACGCGCAGCTTTCCCAGGAGACGCAGGACCTGGCGATCCCGACCGTCTCCGTCATTCACCCCAAGCTGGGCGCCCCGCAGCAAGAAATTGTCATTCCCGGCGACATGCAACCTTATACGGATGCTCCTATCTTTGCTCGAACGAATGGTTACTTGAAAAAGTGGTACGCGGATATCGGCGCGAATGTAAAAGCGGGACAACTGCTGGCCGAGATCGATTCGCCGGAAGTGGATCAGCAATTGCAGCAGGCGCGCGCGGACCTGGCCACGGCCCAGGCCAACATGAACCTCGCGGAAGTCACCGCCGCTCGATACAAGGATTTGCTGAAGACGGATTCCGTCGCGCAGCAAGACGTCGACAACGCCACGGGAAACTTCGATGCTCGCAAGACTACTGTCGAGTCGGCGCAGGCCAATGTGAAGCGGCTGCTGGATATGCAAGCCTTTGAAAAAGTCTATGCTCCCTTCGACGGCGTGATCACGGCGCGCAATACCGATATCGGCCAGCTGATCGATTCCGGCAGCAGCGGCGGAACTGCGCGTGAACTATTTCACATTGCGGCCATGAACCCTCTTCGAGTTTATGTCAATGTCCCCCAATTCGATTCTCCTGAGATCAGGCCGGGGCTACACGCCGAGCTGGCTCTGACCGAATTTCCCGGCCGCCGATTCCAGGGGTCCGTCGTCAGGAGTTCTGGCGCCATTGACAACACATCGCGGACTTTGCTCACCGAAGTCGACGTGGACAATTTCGCCCGCCTGCTCAAACCGGGGGGCTACGTCGAAGTCCACCTCAAGCTGCCTTCCCCCGTGAACACCTTCACGCTCCCCGTGAACGCGACCATTTTCAAATCCGCTGGCTTGCAAGTGGCGATTGTGAAAAACGGCAAGACGATTTCACTGATCCCGGTTACGCCGGGCCGTGATTTTGGAACGGTGATCGAAATCGTCGCGGGGCTCAAGGGCGATGAATGGGTCGTCTTGAATCCCTCCGACTCGCTCACCGATGGCGCGGTGGTCCGCGTCGCCGAAACACCGGTTCCTGAACAGAGGAAACCTTGATGGTCCGGCTGATCGGAATTCTTCGTTCTTTCCGGAGTGGAAATACCTTTCGCCCGCGAAAGTTGCCGATTCTTTCCCTAGGATTTCTCCTGATTGGCGGCTGTTCGGTTGGGCCGAAGTATTCAAAGCCCACGACGCAAATTCCGCCCGCGTACAAGGAAAATGCCAACTGGAAAACGGCGCAGCCGAGCGACCAGGCGCAAAAAGGAAATTGGTGGGAGATTTTTCAGGATCCCCAGTTAAATGCCCTGGAAGAGAAAGTCAACGTTTCCAACCAATCTCTGCGGGCCGCCGTGGATCGATACCAGGAAGCGCGGGACGTACTGCGAGAAACGCGATCCTCCCTGTTTCCGCTCGTCAATGCCGCTGTAACGGCGTCCCAAAATCGCCAGTCCCAGAATAAAGCGCTGTTCGGCGGCACTGCTCCCGTCAATTATTCCGATTTAGTCCTCTCGGGAGATGTCTCTTACGAGGCGGACGTCTGGGGAAGCGTCCGGCGAAGCGTGGAAGCCAGCCGCACGCTGGCGCAGGCCTCTGCCGCGGATTTGGAAACGATTCGCCTCAGTCTGCACGCGGAACTCGCGCTGGATTATCTGACCCTGCGCGGACTGGATGCGCAGAAGCAGCTTTTCGATACCAACGTAGACGCCTTCGATAAAGCTCTGCAACTCACGGAGAGCCGTTTTCAAGGCGGTGTCGCTTCCCGTGAAGATGTGGACCTGGCCGCCACGCAGCTCGAACAAACGCGCGCCGAGGACATTGACATTACATCGTCGCGCGACCAATTTGAACACGCCGTCGCCGTCCTCATCGGACAGCCTGCTTCCTCTTTCAGTTTGGACCCTGCCCCGTCGCCCGCCATTCCGCCGGTGCCTCCTCCCGGCTTGCCGTCCGAACTGCTGGAACGGCGGCCCGATATTGCCGAGGCAGAAAGAAGAGTCGCCTCCGCCAACGAACAGGTCGGAATCGCCCGCGCGGCTTTTTTTCCGACTGTCACTTTGGGGCTCGTGGGAGGATTCGAGAGCGGGCGATTTCCAAATTGGCTGACGGGGCCGAGCGCGATTTGGTCCATCGGCGCGTCCGCGGCGGAGACCGTTTTCGATGCCGGGCGAAGGCGGGCAGTTTCCGACCAGGCCATAGCCAGTTATGACGAACTGGTAGCGGATTATCAACAGACGGTGCTCGTCTCTTTTCAGGAAGTGGAGGATTCTCTGTCCGATCTTCGAGTCCTGGAAGAGGAAGCCAAGACTCAGGACGCCGCGGTTGCGGCCGCGAACCGCGCCCTCGAGCAATCCACCAACCGGTATAAGGGCGGACTCGACACCTACCTGACCGTGATTACCGCGCAAAGCGCCGCTCTGGCAAACGAACGGACTGCCGTGAGTCTTCTGACGCGCCGGTTGACGTCCACCGTTCTCCTGGTAAAAGCTCTCGGCGGCGGCTGGGATGTTTCCAAACTACCTGCAGTGGATTAGAATGCCGCTGCTTGAGTAACTGTTTTCAGGGTCCTGCCTCCAAATCCATAAGCGAGGAAAGTTGCCATGAAGAGAGCTTTGGCAGGGATCCTACGGATTGCTAAGGGGTCGTTGGTCATCCTCGCCGCATTCACGATGGCGATGGCCGCCGCTGGCGCCTATCATCTGATCAAAAAAATTCCTATCGCCGGCGATGGGGGATGGGATTACGTCGCGGCCGACAGCGAAGCACGCCGTCTGTACGTTTCGCATGATACCGAGATCGTTGTCCTGGACCTCGATACCGGAGCCATCGTCGGAAAAATCACCGGCGGGCCGGACATGCACGGCGCCGCAATCGCGTCGGAATTTGGACGCGGCTTCATCAGTGTGAGCAATCCCGGCTCCGTCGTAATTTTCGATCTCAAGACCCTCGCGAAGATCGGCGAAGTAAGGGTGGGAGATGACCCGAACGGAATCATCTACGACCACGAAACAAAACGCATCTTTACCGCGGATCGCGGCAGCAAACGCGTCACCGCAATCGATGCGAAAACCGGCAAGATCGCCGGCACGATCGACAACCTGGGCGGCAGAACGGAACACCTTGCCTCCGACGAATCCGGACATGTCTTCCTGAATATGCAGGATCGCAACACTCTCTTGAAACTCGATGCGAAGGATTTGAAAGTGCTGGAAACATGGCCCACCGCTCCATGCCAAGCGCCAAGCAGCATGGACATGGATCGAGTCCATTCGCGCATTTTCATCGGATGCCGGGGCGCCGGAATGATGGCCGTGGTGGACGCAACATCAGGAAAGATCGTCGCCACGAACCCGATTGGCGGTGGCGTCGATGCGGCGGAGTTCGATCCGAAGAAGCGGCTGGTCTACTTTTCGACTGGCGTTAACGGCGCTCTCTCGATTTTCCGGGAGAAATCTCCGGACCAATATGAGCTCGTCGAAAACGTGCCAACGCAAACAGGGGCGCGAACCATGGCCGTCGATCGAAAAACAGGCAAAGTGTATGTCGCGGCCGCGGAACTTGGCCCGCGCCCGGCCCCGACTCCCGAAAACCCGCGGCCGAGACCTCCGGTGATCCCTGGCACGTTCTCGGTGCTCGTCATCGGGCAATAGTAGGACAGGCTGAAGTCTGTCCTACTGTTGCGGTGAAAACTCCAGGCTAATTCTTCTGATTCTTATCCCCGCCGCCGTGCATTGCTCCGCAAACTACGCACATCGTCGGCGGGTCCGCATTATCCACAACGTGATGGACCGGTTTGACCGTCTTCAAATAGGCGAAAATAGCCTTCAAGTCATCGTCCGTCATGCCGCCATAAATGTGCCAGGGCATGATCTGATTCAAGGGCCGCGCTCTGACGTATCCGGTTCGAATCGCTTGCAGGAACAGGATTTCGTCGTAGTACGGAATACCCGACGGGTCGGGAGTCATGTTCGCAGTGGCAACTCTCCCCCAGGGGCCTTCGAATACCTGCCCGCCCGAAAAATCCATGTTCGGAAGCGGCTCGCCATTATGCACCGGTGTGTGGCAGTCTCCGCAAGCGGCCATGGTCACCAGGAACGCGCCCCGCTTTACAGGATCGGAAAGATCGGGAGCAGGAACGGGGTCCGTGACGGGCTGAGGCGCGCTCCGGATGAGATATTTCACTGGAAAAATGATTTCCGTCTTTGGCAGGGGATTTCGAACGGGGGGCAGCGAACGCAAAAACACGATGACCGATGCCACATCCTCGTCCGGCATTTGCCGGAACCGTTCATAGGGCATCATTGGAAATAACGTACGGCCATCGTGTCCGATCCCTTCGCGAATCGCCCTGGCCAGGGCGTCGTCGCTCCATGTGCCTGCCCCGGTCTCGGGATCGGGAGTGAGATTTGGCGCCACGACACGGCCCGGCAAGCCCTTCAATATCGACATGTCCTGGCCGGCACCTTCCATGCCAGGTGGGACTGGAGCGTCGTGTTTGGTCCAATCGCGAGGCGAATGGCAGTCCATGCACACGGATTGGCTTTCCACAATGTACTTGCCGCGCGACCAGCGCTGCGGGGTTCGTTCGAACACTCGGTTGGTCAAGGGGCGCGAGCGCGGGCCGATGAATGGACGCCAGCCAATCGTCGCCGTAATCCCCACGGCGAGCAAGATTACGAGACACAATACAATCCCGAGGGATATTTTGATGAACCGTTTCATAATCACCCCAGAAAACGCTTGATTGTCTTATTCGATCTCAGCAATGCGGCGAGCGTGCCGCCCACCCGCGAACGGGGTCACCAGCCATACATTCACGATTTCCAGAGCCAGATCCTCGGGAATCATTCTCTGGCCGAGCGAGAGAACGTTACTGTCGTTGTGTTCCCGCGCGAGGCGAGCCGTTTCCAGATTCCAGCAAAGCGCGCAGCGGATTCCCCGCACCTTGTTGGCGACCATCGCTTCGCCGTTGCCCGATCCGCCAAGCACAATGCCGCGCTCGAATTCGCCGCGCGCCACCGCTTCCGCCGTGGGACGGATGAACAGCGGATAGTCGACCGGATCGGCGCTGAACGTGCCGAAATCACGGACTTCGTGCCCGAGCGTGGACAACAGCGCCCTGATTTTTTCTTTGTATTCAAATCCGGCGTGGTCGGAACCGATGGCTATTTTCAAGGGCCCCAGCATAGGGCGCGAGAAATCGGATTGTCAAGCACGGAAGCGGTATTCCGGATGCCGCAACTTTCAATCACTTTACACGCCCCAGCTGGTAATTCAAATTGGCCGTTTGGCTTTCGTAGTCGTACTGCGCGCTGACTTGCTCGACCTGAGCCTCGGTCAAATTCAACTGCGCCTGGCTGAGTTCAATGATCGAGCTCAAGCCCAGTTGGTAACGCCCCTTGGCCAGATCGAAAGCCTGCGTGGTCTGGTCCAGCAGTTGTTGCGTGAGGGAAAGGCGCTGGTAGGCGGAGATGACATTGAGCCAGGAGGTGCGGACGTCCTGGGCGATGCGGTTCTGTAGGTCCCGAAGGAATTGCTCCTGCGCGTGGGTTCGCGCTGTCGCTTCGGTGTGCTCGGCGTTGAAGAGGCGCCCGTTAAAAATTGGGACATTGACGTTGAAACCAGCTGCGGCGTAGCGGCTCGTCAATGTGTCTTGGCGATAGGGGACGAGGCCGGTCACGCCGGCGGCCGAGATCGTGGGAAACCACAGATCGCGTTCCGCCGTGGCGTAACTTTGCGCCGACTTCACATCCAGACCTTGACTGATGATCTCGGGCCGGTTCTGAAACGCTTCGACGATGAGCGGCGCAACATCCGGAGGGGGAGAACCGGGCAGGGGCTCGTCAACCAGCTGGAACGTCCGCTGATCCGAGTAGCCCAGCGCATCGGAAAGTTGCGCGTACGAGGACTGCAAATCATTCTGCGCTTGCACCAGCAAAAGCTGCGCTCTGGCCAGGTCCACGTTCGCAAAACTCACATCCAGGCCCGATTTGAGGCTGCTCTTGGCCAGCTCGCTGACTTGATCCGCAACCAACTGCCGCGCCTTCACGGTTTCCTCGGCGACACGAAGGACGGACTGGGCCTTCATGACTCCGAAGTAAGACAAGTTGACGCGCAGCAGCACGTCGGCCCGCGTAGTGACGACACTCTCTTGCACCGCTTGCGCGTGGAAGTGCGAACTTTTAGAGAGCTCGTGCGTGCGCCCGAAGTCGGTCACGAGTTGGCTCACGGATACTCCGTCGGCAAACTTGTTGAAGACGGAAGGACTGTTGAGGAATCCCGCGGCAATGCGGCTGTTGTTTTCCGCATACGCGCCAGTGGCAGCGCCATTTGCCTGGGGATAATAAATGGATTGAACTTCCTTCACTTGCGCGGCAGCGGCGGAAGCTAATTGCGTTGCCGCCTGAATCTGCGGGTGGTTCTGGATGGCGATGTTTTCCGCCTCCGCCAACGTCAGACGCTGGGCATTTTGATTCTGCGCTTCCGGTTGAGCCGGAGCCGGAGCTGAATACGGCGGCGGAGTTTGCGACTCGCAGGGGACTGCGGCCAGAGCAACGCCGGAAAACAATACGGATAGCAGCAATCGCCTGGAATCACGCATTAATGAGCCTCCTCCATGACCGCAGCGCCGGCCGATGCTTCGCGGCGCCGGTAGATCAACAGGTACGCCGCGGGCACAACAAAGATGGTCAGCAGGATGGAAGAGATCAGGCCTCCGATGATGACCCGCGCGAGCGGCGCATACGCTTCGCTTCCCGTTTCGAGCTTGAAGGCCATCGGGAGCAGTCCCACGACGGTTGCGAGCGAGGTCATCAGAATCGGCCGCAAACGGATGCGGCAGGCGTGCGCGACCGCTTCAACGACGCTGCGTCCTTCGCCGCGGAGAACGTTGGCGAAATCCACGATCAGAATGCTGTTGGAAACCACCATCCCTTGCAGCATCACGATTCCCATCAGCGACTGGATGTTCAGCGTAGTGCCCGTAAATGCCAGCGTGAGCAGGACACCCACGAGCCCGGTGGGCACGGCCAGCACAATCAGGAAGGGATCGGTAAACGATGCGAACTGCGCGACCAGAATCAGGTACACGAGCAGAATCGCGAGGATCAGGCCGATCCCGAAACTTCGGAAAGAATTCTGCATCGTAATGATCAGTCCGCGCATGTTGACGCGAAGATTCACCGGCAGTTTCGTGTTGGCGATAATTTTCGAGATGGCCGCGGCGGGCTTGCCGATATCTTCGCCGGTGGGCGCCACGTAAATGTCCACGGATCGTTGCAGTTGATAGTGGTCCACCTCGGTGGGGGACTGGACCACGCTCACGTCTGCGACCTGATTGAGGTAAGTGGGAAGTTTCAAGTTTACGCCACGCAGGGGCATGGCCTTCAAATCCTGGATCGAACGCACCTGATTTTCCGGATACTGCACGGTCACGAAATAATTGTTACCGCTCTTGGGATCCACCCAGTAACCAGGGGCAATCATCGCGTCCGACGTCAGCGACGTGATGAGGTTGTCTATAACTTCCTGTGGGCTGAGTCCGAGTTCACTGGCCCGAGCGCGGTTCACGTTCACCTGTAGCGCGGGATAATCCATGTCCTGGGGAACGTAAACGTCCGAAATACCAGGAATCGCGCGGAATTGGCGCGCCAGGTCCTGGGCGATTCGGCCGTCCGCGTCGAGGTCCGCGCCGCTCACCTGGACATCGATCGGCGCCGGAGCCCCCTGGTTGAGCACCGCGTCCACCAAGCCGCCCGATTGAAAGTAGGTCCGCAGGTCCGGAATTTGCGACGCGGCGCGCATGCGCACTTCGTCCATGTAGGCAAAGCTGCTGGCCTTGTGGTCTTCCTTCAAGCCCACCTGGATAAACGCCGTATGCATTCCAGCGTTGGGCGTGAATAGTGAAGAAAGATCGGGCGTCAGTCCGATATTGGAAACGATGGTTTCCAGTTCCTTGGGCGGAACAACCTGGCGCACGATATCTTCCACGCGCTTTACATAGTCCTCGGTCAACTCAATGCGCGTTCCAGTGGGCGCCTTCACGTTGATCACAAACTGGCCGGCGTCGGTTCGCGGAAAGAACGAAACCCCAATCAACGGATACAGCAGAAAACAAAGAAAGAAAAAGATCAGAAATCCCACAACCACCTGGCCGGGGCGTTCGAGCGCTTTGCGGACCCACTTTTCGTAAAAATTCAGCATCACCTCGAATTTCGCATTGAATCCTGCATGGAATCTCGCCCCCCAGGATTTTTTCTCTCCCTCCTGTACATGGGAGTGTGCGTGAATGGCCTTCAGGAAATTCGCGCAGAACAGAGGTACGACCGTCACCGCGTCAAAGTACGAGGCGAAGAGCGCGAGCACGACACCAAGCGCCAGCGCGCCAAACAAGTACGCGCTCACGCCAAACAGGAACGTCACGGGAAAGAACACGACCACCGCGACCAGCATGATGGCCAGAACCGCCAGCGCGACTTCGTTGGTCCCCTTGATGGCCGCTACGGCCGGCTCCTCTCCCATTTCCAGATGGCGGTATATGTTTTCGATCACCACCACAGAGTCGTCGATCAGCCGCGAAAACGCGAGCGCTAGCCCGCTCAGCACCATGGCATCGATGGATTTTCCGGCGCTGTGCAAGATGAAAAATGTGATGAACACCGAAATAGGAATAGAAAGGAAAACGGCGACTGTGGCTCGGAAGCTTCCGAGAAAAACCAAAATCATCAGGCCGGTCAGAAAAATTCCGACACCGCCTTCGCGCAACACCGTGGAAATGGCTTCCTTGACGAACACCGATTGGTCGAAGGTTACAAACGCATTGAGCTGAGCGGGAATATCGCGCAGGTCTTTGATGGCATTCCTGATTCCATCGACCACGGCGATAGTGTTGGTGTCCCCTCCCTGCTTTTGAACCGCTACGTAGACGGACTTCTGTCCATTTACTCGGACGACGTTGTATTGCATGGCGGAGCCATCCACTGCTTTTCCCACGTCGGAAATAAAAACGGATTTTTCGCCTTCGGTCTTGAGGGGAACATCATTGAGGGCCTTCGCGTCCGGAACCTGCGCGTTCGTGTAGATGTTGTAGTCGATGGGGCCTAGACGCACATCGCCGGCCGGCAAGATCAAGTTGGAAGCGTTCGTCGCGCGCACCACGTCCATGGGACTCAACTGGTGAGCCTGCAACTTGAGCGGGTCCACGTAGACCATGATTTGCCGGTACTTGCCGCCGTAGGGCGGCGGAACGGTTGCGCCGGGAACACCTGCGATCTGGTTGCGAATCTGGTATTGCAGATAGTCGTGAAGCTGGGTTTCGTTCAATCCTTCGCCTTCCACCGTCAGCAAGCACACGGGCAAGCTCGATGCGTCCACCTTCAGCACGACGGGCGGCAAAGTTCCCTGCGGGAGCCTTCGCAGGTCCGCCATGGCCAGGTTGGAAATTGAGGTGACATCCGCGTCGGCATCCGTGCCGGGCTGGAAATAAATTTTGATCAAACTCACTCCAGGCAAGGACCGCGATTCCATGTGGTCCACGCCGCTCGCCAGCGTGAAGAACCGCTCAAAGGTATCGGTGATGTCGGCTTCGATCTGCTGGGGAGGCATGCCGCTGTAGAAAGTCGCAACCAGCACGACGGGGATCTTGATCGGCGGAAACATATCCACCGGCATACGCACCAGGCTGGTCAACCCCAACACGACCACGAACAGGCAGAACACGACGATCAGATAAGGATGGCGGACAGCGAAAGATGGCATCTATTTCTCCCCTTCCATGCGCGAAGGCTCAACGACCTTGGGTGCGACGATTTCGCCCGGCCGGTATTGCCCCAGGCTCCCGAAAATGACGGTTTCGTTTTCCTGCAGGCCGGATGTGATTTCGACATCTGTGGCGGATTGCAAACCGGCTGCCACTTCGCGCCGTTCAATCTTGTTCCCGGGACCCACGACCAAAACGATTCCCTTCCCCTCACTCTCGGCTTGAAATGCCTGAATCGGCACGGTCAGAACTTTCGCGACGGAGTGAAGCGGAATTTTCACGGAGGCGTACATTCCGGGGACCAGTTCGTATTTAGGATTGGGAACGTCGACTTCGGTGTGCATGGTCCGCGTGTTCGTATCGATCTGATCGGAAAAGCGGATGATTTTTCCCTCAAAGGCGCGGTCCATGCCGGAAACATTGACGGCGACAGATTCGCCAATCTGAATATTGGATACCGCTCTTTCGGGAACAGGAATGACGAGGCGCAGCAGGCTATTTTGGGACAAGCGGCAAAGCGCGGAGTCGCCCTTGTTCGAGGAAGTTCCCGCTGGAAGCAACGCGCCGGTGTAGGCGTAAATCTGCGTGATCACGCCGTCGAATGGCGCCGTCATGCGCGCATAGTCAAACATGGCCTGATCCTTGCCGAGCGCGGATTTAGCAACGAGCAAAGCCTGCTCGGCCCCGGCCAGCGCCGCTTTCTGCGCGGACACGTCCGCGTCCGCTTCCATGTCCTTGCCCTTTGAAACGTCGATTTCCTCCTGGGCAACAAGTTCTGGGCGCGATTTCTGCACGTCGGCGAGGCGCGTATAGGTAAGGTGCGCGACCGTATACGCCGATTGTGCGCGGTTCAAATCTTCTCGGGCGCGCGTCAATTCCTGTTCGCTGCGGTGGATGGAAGCCTCATCCTGCTGCAATTGCTGTTGCAGTTCCGGGATTTCCAATACGGCCAGGATTTGCCCTTGCTTTACGTGAGTTCCGTAGTCGACGTAAAGTTTTTGGATGTAGCCGGAGACTTTTGCGTACACGTCGACTTCCTGAAATGGCTGGAATTCCGAAGCGATCTCCAGGTTGTCCGCGATGTTTCCTCGCGCCACTTTCACGATGGCGGCTACGGGAGCGTTTGCCGCATCATCGGCGGCCGCCTTACGTCCCTCGCCACAGCCGACGAGAAACGTGAAAAAAATAAGGAAGATAAAGAAACTCCAGATTCGATCGTTACGCCTCACTGGATAACCTCCACGATCTCGCATCACTGTTTCAGTCCTTTAGATTCTTTCTCTTTAATCTAAGCGCAGCCACATCCGAGCGGAGTTTTTCGATCGTGAAAGCGCCGGATTTGCAGAATTCAATGATCTCCCGCTCTTCGCCATTCATCCTCCGCGCGACAGAGGGAATCTTTTGCGCGATCTCGATCGGAATGGTCTGCACTCCATGCCGGTCGCCATGCAGCAGGTCGCCCGGCCGCACATGCATCTTGCCGACCTCGATTGGGCCTCCGAAATCGAACACGTGGGCGAAGGCGTGGGAAACCGAGAGGTTTCGGGCAAACATTTGAAACTTGAGCTCTCGGACCGCTTCGACGTTGCGGACCGCGCCATTCGTCACCACGCCAATGCATCCGAGCGCCTGCAGAATATTGGCGTGGACGTCGCCGATGAAGGAGCCGAGACCGGGATTGTGATCCAAGTCTTCCACGACAAGGACTCGGGGCGGCGGAACACTCAATACGTGCTCCAGCCAGTCCAGCCGGTAATAATAGCTATCTCCTTCCATGGGCGGATCGGCAGTGCGAACCCGCACGGTGGCCGCGTATCCCATGAGCGGAGGAAAATCCTCAAACATGCAGCGAACGGTGGAGTCGCTAAAACCCGTATTGCGCAGACGCACGCCGAAGGTTTCAATCGCGTTGGCCACGGTACAGGAATCCAATTGGCGCAATTTCTCCAGCGCTGCCGGCTCTATTTGATTTGAGGTCATCGGATCTCCAGAGTTGAAAATCGCGTACAAGTTCCGCGAGCACCAGGGCCGAAGTCATGCCACTCGCCATTTCACCAGGGCCGGCGGCTCACCAGTCAATGCTGCCCCGACGCGAAAATGTGATTCGCCGTCCGGAACGATTTGGCCTGCACTAATTTTTCAACGGGAATCACCGCAGGGAACGGGCCCTGTTTGTATTTAGGCGGAGGGTGGCGCGCGCAGCGGGTGGTAGGAAAGAAAAAATTCATCCTTGCCGGAAATCGTCTCTTCCGGCGGATGAGGATTTCTAGACGCAACTCTCCGCACGTTGATTCTCGTTTGCGCGAGGCACGGCCTCAGCCCATCACCGAATAGACATTTGAACGGAGCCGCAAATTTCGAAGAATGGCCTGCGGACATTTCCAGAACGGCCGCGCTCCCTACCGGCCCATTCTGAATTAATATTGGAAGGAAACTCCATTGGACGATGCCGAGAACGAGTATGCCCGATAACAGGAGGAGCGAAGCTACATATCGGCGGCTTGGGATGCGCTTTGGATTCATTTGTGGCCCCCGTTTACCTGGCGGAGGCTGTGCTAATCTATCGAGGCTAGCATCCTGCGAGAAAACGTGTCAAGAATTCAACTGGAATGCGCGTACTCTCAGGGCACAGGGAACTAGTCTTACCAATCAAGTTGGACGCTTTGGCGGTGAGTTCGGATGCGCGGAAACGTGCTTTTTGTCGAAGATGAACAGGCCCTTCAAATGACCGTAGGCGACCGCCTGCGGAACGAAGGTTACGCGGTCGACTACGCCGCCAATGGGGACGAGGGCTTCGAGAAGGCTACCCAGCTCCCGTTTGACCTGATCATCCTCGACGTCATGCTGCCCAAGCGTGACGGATTCGAGGTGTGCAAGGGCATTCGCGAAGCCGGACTCATCACCCCGATTCTCATGCTCACCGCCCGCGGGCAGACCAGCGACAAGGTCAATGGCCTGAAGATCGGCGCGGATGACTACGTCACGAAGCCGTTCAACATGCTGGAACTCATGGCGCGAGTCGAAGCGCTGATGCGGCGCGCGCCCATCCGCCCGGCGCCTCAAACCGGCGGTCTGGATTTCGGAGCGATTCACGTGGACTTGATGGGAACGGCGGCCACGCGGGACGGAAAGCCCGTGAATTTATCGGCGCGCGAATTTCAATTGCTCCGGTATTTCATCGAGCGTCGCGGCGCGACGCTTTCGCGCGAGGAACTCTTGAAGCAAGTGTGGGGCTACAGCGCGGACATGTATACCCGCACCGTGGACGTGCACGTCGCCAGCCTGCGACAAAAACTGGAAGACGATCCGAAACAGCCCAAATTCATTCTGACGGTGCAGGGGTTCGGTTACAAGTTCAAGGCTTAGCCGGCGGATTATGAAATTGCCCATCAAAGAGCGCGAATTCTCAACGGTCATCATCATTCTCGCCGTGATCGTGGTGATCGTTTTGGGAGTGGTGCAATACCGCTGGAGCAACCAGGTCAGCGAAGCCACGAGCATCCGGCTTGCCGACAGCTTGCAGATGTCCATGATCAACTGGCATCTGGATTTCTTCCGCGTCTTCTCGGAAGTTTGCGTCGCGCTGCGCGTCGATCCAGAGTCCAGCACGGCGGATGACTGGGACCAGTACGCGCGAAGATACGTGGATTGGGAAAAGACAACGGCGAATCCGAATCTCGTCTCAGGGTTATACATTTTGCGATTCAACGAAGCTCCCGCCGCGCAAGTGCTTCGCCTCACACCTTCCGGCCAGCGCTTCGAGCCGAGCGACTGGCCATCGAATTTCCGGGAATTGCGCGATGAACTCCAACAGCCTGCTCCCAACGCCGGCGCCAATGGCTCCTCTGCCTCATCCGGAGGAACAAATGCCGCCGCATTGGACGCAAATGCCGAATTTGCAAACCGCTTCTATACGGGCGGGCCCTTGGCTGGGTGGCAGTTCGTGCCGCAGATCCCTGCGCTCGTCCGCTCCGTCGCGCATAATTCTTCCGCCTCCGCCGACCGCCAGGATTCCGCGCGAAACGCCGCGGATTGGATCGTGATCGCGCTGGACCGGAATGATGTGCAGGAGAATATTCTTCCGGCACTCGCGCAGCGATACTTTCGCGGCACGGAAGGCCTCGACTATCAGGTTGCCGTCACTACCGGCAGGAACATGGGAGGCACTCTCTATACGTCGGACGCGGGCTTTGGCGACGCGGAAATCGCCGACGCGGATGGGACGATGGATATCTTTGGGCGAATGCGCGGCGACGGACAAGGATCCCCGATCCATATTTTCCATACGCCGTCGCAGGAAAATGGGCCGGCGGCTTCGGTCGCGGTCACGTGGTTTCCCCTTTTGCGCGAAGCGGGCGCGGACCAGGACTGGCGTTTGATCGTGAGGCATCGCCGCGGCGGAGCGCTCGGAGCGTTCATAGCCGATTCGCGCCGCCGCGATCTGGCGATCAGTTTTGGCGTGCTCTTGCTGCTGGTGATCAGCATGGCGATTCTGATCTTTACGAGCACGCGCGCGCAGAGGCTAGCCAAGCTGCAAATGGATTTCGTCACCGCGGTTTCCCACGAACTGCGAACGCCGCTGACCGTCATAAGCTCGGCGGCCGAGAATATCGCCCACGGCGTGGTGGAGGGAAAACCGCAGCTCGAACAATACGGATCGGTGATCGGCGCGCAGGCCCGGAAACTATTCGAAATGGTCGAGCAAATCCTGCTGTTCGCCGCGATCCGCGAGGGACAGCAGCGCTACAGCCTGCGTCCGCTGGAAGTGCCGGAAATTCTCGACGCCGCGCTTTCCGGCACGGCGGGGCTCATTCGAACGGCGGAGTTCCACGTGGAACAACAAATCGAGCCGAACCTGCCCCGGATCGTGGGCGATCTCCCGGCCCTTTCCCAGTGCGTGCAGAATCTAATCACGAATGCGCTGAAATACGGCAGCGAACAGAAGTGGATTGGAATTCAGGCGCGGCTCATCGAACATGGATTGACTGGGAAAGAAATCCAGATCAGCGTCTCGGATCGCGGCATCGGAATTGCTCCCGAGGAATTGCGGCACATCTTCGAGCCGTTTTATCGCAGCCCTTCTGTGACGGCCGCGCAAATTCACGGCACCGGTCTGGGTCTTCCCCTGGCGAAAAGCATCATGGAAGCGATGAAAGGCCAGGTGACGGTGAAAAGCGCACCGGGGCGCGGCAGCACATTTACGCTCCATTTGCCTTGTCTGGAAGACTCGGTACGGCAATTGGAAGGCAAGACGACCGAGGCGGTTTCCTCCTGATCGATTCCGCGGCTAACCCATAGCCTACATTTAACTTAGATACCTTCCCTATCTCATCTCCTTCGCGCTTTCACGAGGCAATTTCTCTTCCTCCTTCAATCCGGGGCTTTTTACAACATCCTTACAGCAGCCCGTTTCAATTTCAGTGTAATTTCAAATTCGCGAATTCGTTGTCCTCGCATCGCGGGATGGTTGGGTGGGTCCTTGGGTGTGGACTATCCCGGAGATCGTCCCGGTTCGATATTTCAACGGAGCAGGTGCGGGCAGGAATCTTGCTCTCAAGTCGAGGCCCTCTTGTGCTGAGGCGATTCACAGGCATTGTCCGGACGGCAATTTTTCTGATTGGAATTCTAGTGTTCGGTAGGGCGTCCGCGTTCAGTCAAATGAACACGGGAGAAATCGATGGGGTCGTCCGGGACCCTACGGGCGCTGTCGTCCCCGACGCCACCGTCGCGGCTGTCGAGGCCGGCACACACCTGGAATATTCGACCAAGACGAACAGTTCCGGCGAATACCTGCTGGCGCAGCTTCCCGTCGGGCAATACAACTTGACGGTGAGTTTGCAGGGATTCAAGCAGATTGTGCAGCCCAACATCTCGTTGCATGCCGGCGACCATCTCCGTCAACCGTTCACCTTGGAACTAGGAGAACAAAGCGAAACCTTGACGGTCAGCGTGATGCCCGGTTTGTTGCAGGTGGAATCGGCCGCCATCAAAGACACGATCGAGCAGCAACAAGTAATCGACCTCCCCCTCAAAGGACGCGATTTCATCGATCTGGTCGCCTTGTCGCCCGGGGTCACGACCGCGCCGGCAGGCACGCGAGGATCGGCGCTGCAGCAGACGGGTCAAACCTACGGAATTCTGGGCCAACGCGGCGGGCATAACTTATATCTCGTCGATGGCGTGTCCGTGACGGACGAGGCATTCAACAATCTGGTTCTGAGCCCTTCGGTGGACGACGTTCAGGAAGTGAATATCAACCAAACTTCCTACGACGCAGAATTTGGCGGAAAGTCTGGCGGGATCATCAATGTCATCACAAAATCCGGCACGAATAGCTTCCACGGCAGCGTGTTCGAATTCGTGCGGAATGACATTTTCGACGCGGAGAACTTTTTCGTAAAACCCACGCAGGCTAAGCCGCCTTTCAAGCAGAACCAGTTCGGCGGATCGATCGGCGGGCCGATTCAGCGGGATAAGACTTTTTTCTTTGCCGACTACGAAGGCGAGCGCGTCCGCAAGTCTCTTACCGACACGTTCACCGTTCCGACCTCTGCGGAAGCTTCCGGGAACTTCACGGGATCGGGCATTACAGTTAACAATCCGAGCACGGGGACGCCGTTCCCTAACGATACGATCCCCGTGATTGACCCTGTGGCGCAAGCCCTTCTGGCGAAAGTTTCTCAGGGTCTTCCGGGCGGCTTCCCTGCGATCATCGCTCCGAACGCGACGGCGAGCGCCACGGATCTGTCCACGATTGGCATCAACCAGTACGACGCCCGGATCGACCATACCTTTGGTTCCTCCGACAGCGTCTTTGCTCGTGGGTCGATTTTTGATGACCATGAAGTTGATCCTTTCGGACTGGGAGCCCTGAACGAGACGCTGCTGCCGGGATTTGGGTACGACCTGCGAACCCATACCGACAACCTCACCGCTACCTGGAACCACATCTTCAGTACGTCCTGGATGAATGAAGTGCGCTTTGGCTGGTTGTGGGTCGGCGGTGGACAGATCAGCCCGAATGCGGGGGCCAATTTTGCCGCACAGACAGGTTTGCAAGGGGCGAGCTCGAACCCGCTGGATACGGGCTATCCCGATGTGCCCATCACCGGCTTTTCAACCTTGGGCGAATCGACGCAGTACGTGTCGCGCAGGGACAACAACTACGAACTCTACGACAACGCCATTTGGCACCACGGGACACATACGGTGAAATTTGGCGGCTATTTTTTCCACCTCGATGTCGAGCCGGTGAACGCCAACAATGCAAGAGGGACTTTTAGTTTCACCGGCAAGTGGACCGGCAATTCCCTCGGAGATTTCCTGCTGGGGGATCCGAATCAAGGGTCGGGAGCATCGCAGGGGCGAGGAAATTTGCTGGGCCATACCGACTGGGCGCACCTCTACATTGAGGACGGCTGGCAGATCACTCCCAGCCTCAAGCTCGATATCGGGATCCGCTACGAGTACAACCAGAATGTTACCGATGCGCACAACAACATGGCTATCGTAAATACACTCGTGCCCGGCGGAGAGTTTGTCATCGCCAGCAACAGCCAAGGTCAAATGTCGCCGGCAGCGTCCGCTCTGCTGGCTGCTATTCCGATTCCGTACGTCACTTCCTCGCAGGCCGGCTGGAATAACAGCCTGCTCCAGGGGCGTCCGCTTCGGCTGGCGCCGCGGACAGGGCTGGCATGGGCTCTGCCGGACCATAAGACTGTGATCCGATCGGGATTTGGAATCTATACCAATCAAGCGGCGTACAGCATCATTCAAAATGCCGCGCTGAACCTGCCCTTTTATTTTGCAAAGACGGTGACGAATAGCGCGGCGTTGTGCGGAGGGGCTACCTGCAACACGGAAAGCATTCTGGCTGCCGCAGCGAACGGCTCGGTCAGCGCGAATAACATCAACCACGATTTCAAAATCGAGTACAACAATGTCTGGAATCTGTCGGTCGAGCGAAGCCTTTCTTCGTCCACTTCAATCCAGGCGCAGTATATAGGCTCATATACAGTCCATGCAGATAACGAGACGTACCAGAATCTCTTCCCTGACAATGCATTGGCTGCAGGACCACTTCACGTGCGTCCTATTCCGCAGATGAGCGGATTCCCGAGCGTCACCTGGGATGGCTGGGAAAAGTATCACGCGTTGGCGCTGGCCTTCACGCAACGTCTCTGGCGGGGGCTAACCGTCAATTCCAACTACACCTGGTCCAAAGCGCTGGACGACGCGTCCAACCCCGGGCCGGACAATGCCGAGCCTAACTTTCCTCAAGATCCCGCCAATCTGGCGGCGGAAAAGGGACTGTCCGATTTCGACCACCGGCATCGTTTCGTCACCAACTTCCTCTATCAGATTCCGTTCCTGAAGAATTCGGAAGGGTGGGTCCACATCGCGTTTGGCGAGTGGCAGGTTGGGGGCATTTGGACGCTGCAAAGCGGGGCGCCCTTTACGGTGAACCTGTCGACGGACGTCGCCAACAATGGAGAACCCTTGTCCGCGCCATCCCAACGGCCGAATCTGACTTGCAATCCAAACAGCGGTCCAAAAACAACGTTGAAATGGTTCAATACATCCTGCTTTGCGGCGCCCGCTCCATTTACTTATGGAAACGCGGGCCGTGACATTGTGATCGGGCCCGGCCTCGACGACTTCGATGCGACGGTTCAGAAGGAATTTCCTGTTCGCGAGAATATGAGGCTGCAGTTCCGGCTGGATGTATTTGATTTCTTCAATCACCCGAACTTTAATGCCCCTGTCGGGGCCGGCAGGACGTTCAGCACTTCCACGAGCTTCGGCCAGATTACCAGCGCGAACGATCCGCGCGATATGCAGTTTTCGCTGAGGCTCGCGTTTTAGTAGCACAGGCATCCGCCGCGGCGGACCTGTGCGGTTTTTGCGATCGTCGTTAGGCTTACAAAACCACACAGCCAAGAGTGGCTGTGCAAGCTAGGCGGCATCGCTGCGCGTGGCCGGGCGCACGATTCGAGGAACCATCATTCGCGTTCCGGGCGCCAGGATGTGAACGGAGCGCTGGAAGACAAATTCCAGGAAGCGCCGCGCGACGGACAATTTTGAATTGATCGGATCTCGATCGCGGAAACCCTCGGCGCGGATCACGAGGAAACCCGGACCATTCTCGACTTGCAGGCGGCGGATCGCCCGGTACGACTTCGCCTGGAACGCATTTGCCAGGCGCAGAATGGCAGCCAGCTGAATGAGCGATTGCCTCAAGGGCAATTCGTAAATCCTCAATTTTTCATGATCCGGATACGGCAACGCGCGCCGGTGAAATCGCGCGACAAGCGCGACAAACTCAAGGTCTCTCTTCGACCAGCCCGGGAGAGGAGAAATTTTGCGAATCATCCGGTAAGACTCTTTGTGGTAGGCCTTGGCCTTCTTGAAACGCCCGGCTTCCTGCAGCAGCGCCGCCGCGTGCAGAATGAATCGCTCCTCGATCGGAGCTTCCTTTCCGATCAGGCCGCAGTTCGCAAGGCTGTCGTACAATTGCAACGACGACCGCGCCGTCCGGCGAACACGGGGAAAATCAGGCGTCACGAAAGAGGCCCATTCCCCCAGCCGCGCGAGCCCAGTGGAACGCAAATCCTTTTCCGCGGGCAGTCCTTCGCGCCAAATTCGCAGGGGAGACGCTTTTCCCGCCGTCTTCGCGCGATACTGCCGCAGCCGCGACGATCGTTCGTCCTCCACCTTCGCGCGCCACGCCGTAAAGACGGTTTCTTCGAAGAGACTTCGGCTCCGCACGATCATTTGATCGAGGACCGTGAGGTCGTGAATTTCTCCCAGCAAGTCCTGCAGGAGTTTCAGATCGGGCGCCCAACCCTGATACATCGACGGCAGAAAATTTTCCACAGCGTACCGAAACTTCTTCAGGCCCACGCGCAGGCGGTGATAGGCGAGGAGGCTCCGGCTGCGCTGCGCGCGGCGATTCAGGTCGCGAACAGTCTCCCAGATTTCAAGGACCAGTGATTCGCAAGCGGCGCGGTCGGATACGGCATGGCGGTAATGCTTTGCGCATTCTCTCCGCCAGGTTCGCCATTGCTTGCGGTCAAATTCCCGGATGGCCGCGCGAGCATCGGCCCGGTCCTGTTCGTGCTTCTTTTTGAGCGCTCCGAGGAGCACATCCGTAGAAGCTTCGCCCGGCGCGCCGAGCTTCTCGATCCATTCCGTAAGGACTTGCGTATCGCGAAGCGTTCCAAGCCGTTGAAACGTGCGTCGCGCCAATTTCCGCATGGCTTTCCAGTCGCATCCCGGATCGAGGTCCTTCATTACATCGGCGATGAGGATGCATCGGCGCAAGGAGATGCGCAGGTCGTGGATGGGCTGCGCAGGCAAAGCCCCACCCACGTTTGCATGTTCTTCGAGAACGCGGTCTGCCCAATAGGGAAGCCCGACTTTTTCTTCGGTAGCGGAATGCGTTTGCGGCAAAACGGAAACCAGTACCCTTCTGAGAGATGGCTAGGGGGAGCTATTCTAGCCGCGCGGGGCGGAAAAACGCAAATTCCCTAAGAGCCTAGTCGGGGGCGACTGTGGTCTGTCCTTTGCTAGCCGGAATCGCGGCTGGCACGCGATGGGGAGCTTTTGAATAGTGGTCATACACCCGCCAGCCCAAGAGAATCGCCATCACGGCGGCATATTCAAGAGGCAAATGAATGTCGGACTTCACCAGCCACAAGAAGTGGATGACTCCCGCGATGGCGGTCAGGTAGATTGCGCGATGCAGCATCGCCCAGCGCTTCCCGCCCATCCGGCGGATCCATCCCGCCGTGGAGGTGAGGGCCAGCGGGATCATCAGGACGAAGCCCGTGAATCCCACCGTGATGTAGCGCCTCTTCAACACGTCCGCCCAAATGCCGTGAAGATTGAAGATCTGGTCAAACGTCAGGTAAACGCTGAAATGGCAGCATCCGTAAAAAAACGCGAACAACCCCAGCATGCGCCGAAAACGGATCAATTGCGGCTGCCGAAAAAGTTTGCGCAGCGGCGTAATGGACAGAGTGATGGCCACGAACCGCAGCGTCCAATCCCCCGTGGCATGCTCGAGAAATTGCGTGGGATTCGAGCCGAGCCCGCCGGTAAACGCTTCCCAGATCAGCACGCCCAGAGGGACGAGACAGATCAGGAACACAAGTACCTTCGTCCATTTGCTGGTCAGAATTGAATTCATGGTCGATTTCCGCTCAGTAATTTTTCTTCAGGTCCATGCCGTTGTAAAGATTCGCCACTTGATCCGAGTAGCCGTTGAACATCTGCGTGGGCGTGTTCTTGAAAAATCCCGGCAGGCGCACTTCCTTCGCCTGGCTCCAGCGCGGATGGTCCACCTTCGGATTCACATTGGAGTAGAAGCCGTATTCATGAGTGTTCGTGATGTTCCAGGTTGTCGGCGGCTGATCCTTGACGAATTTAATTTTCACAATCGACTTGACGCTCTTGAATCCGTACTTCCAGGGGATCACCATTCGGACGGGCGCGCCATCCTGGTTCGGAAGCGTCTCGCCGTACATGCCCATGCAAAGCAGAGTCAGCGGGTGCATGGCCTCGTCCATCCTCAGTCCTTCGACATAGGGGAGTTCTATCCCCGCGCGGCCCCACAGAGGCATCTGCTTCTTATCAAAATAGCTTTCGAACGCCACATAGCGCGCATTGGCATTGGGCTCGGCGAGCTTCGCAATCGTGCTGAACGAATAGCCGATCCACGGCACCACGATGGACCAGGCTTCCACGCAACGATGCCGGTAGATGCGCTCCTCGAGCGGCGCAAGCTTCAAGATTTCGTCCATCGAGAACTTGCGCGGCTTGGCGCATTCCCCCTCGACCGAGACGGTCCAGGGCGAAGTCACAAATTTCTGCGCGTTCTTCGCGGGATCGCCTTTGTCCGTGCCAAATTCGTAGTAGTTGTTGTACGTCGTCACGACCTGCTCGGGAGTAACCTTCTCCGTAGTGCTGAATGGACTTCCAGACGTGCCCTGAAGTTTTGTGGACGCATAGGCGCGCGCCGAAGGGTTCACCAGGTCCGCCAGGCCCTTCCCCGCCAGCGCCAGCCCGCCTGCTAACCCCATTCCATAGAGGAATTTGCGGCGATTCAGGTAAATGTCGCGGGGAGTAATGTCCGAATACTTCAAGTCAGGGGATCGCTTGACCAGCATGATCAACCTCCAGGCACTCGCTGTGCCTCAAATCCATTCCATTATATGACTACTATACGCCGAAATCGTTTCATTGGATGAGGGATGCAGGCGAAAAAATACGACATCGGGTGTCGAGGCGTTCCAGTCACTCTGACTAGCCGTTCACAGCTTGTGCATCGCATTCTCCTTCTACGAGGAGAGTTCCTTGGCGAGGGATTGCCGCAGTCGTTCCTGATGTTCAGGGGAGAGCTTTCCGCTAGCGGTGGTGAGGTAAAACACGTCGATCGCGGTCTGGCCTTCGGTGTCGATGAGGGCGATGTCGATGTTGCATTCCTGCTGGGCGAAAATCGAACTGATCCGGTACAAGAGGCCCGGCTGGTCCTGCGTAATGATTTCCATCAGCGTGCTGTGGGCGGAGCATTCATTGTCAAATTGAATCTGGATTGTTCCGGCAACTTTTTCGGGCTGATCATTTTCCACTTCGAGGCGCTCCCGGAGCATGCGCTTGAGGTCGCGCTTTCCGGAAAGAACGTCGTGGACGGTGGTCTTGAAGCGCTCCCAGGCCGGAAGATTCATCTCCAGAGTCCTGTAACGGTCGGTGAAGGAGAATGTGTCCACGACTGTGCCGCCGGCGTTAGAAAAAGCGCCCGCTTTTCCGATGTTCATGCCGCAGGCTGCGAGCGTTCCGGCTACTGTCGAGAAGAGACGCGGCCGGTCCTTGGTCACGACCGTCAGTTCGTACCAGTGGCGGGTGCGCTTCAGAGCCAATTGGACGGGGTCCTGGCCGAGGCGGCCCGACATCTCGAAATGCCGCAGAATTTCGTCGACGGGGTGCGTGCGAAGATACCGTCTCGGCAAACCTTCAAGAAACGTTTGGAGCTTCTTCCCTGCCGCGGCGGCGAGCGAGCGAAGGTGGTTCAGGACTTCGTCGTTGGCGTCGCTATGGACGCGTTCATCCACGCTGCGGTTGAAATAATTGGCCGTCCCGATGTAGAGCTGCCACAGATCTTCGGCTTTCCATGGCGTGAGCGCTTCCGGATTGACGGCTTTGAGGTCCGCATACGTGAACAGGCAAAGCATCTTCAGGAGTTCCGGGCTGCCGATACTCTCCGCAAACTGAGCCACGGTTTGTGGGTCGAAGATGTCCCGCCGAAGCCCCGCACCCAAATCCTGATGGTGTTGAATCAGAAAGAGCGTGGTTTCCCGGTCGGCTGCAGGAAGTTCCAGGCGTTCGAGGCATTTTCCGGCGATTTCCAGGCTGGCTGGAATGTGCTCCACAAGCGTGACGGTCTTGCCGGTGTCGTGCAGCAAGATTGCGAGGTTGAGCAACTCGGGCTGGTCCAACTCGCCGAGGATGCCGGCGTAGCGCTCATCCCATTTGAACTTGGATTGCCGCAGGCCGTGCAAATTTTCGATGGCCCGGAGCGTGTGTTCATCCACCGTGAAACGATGAGAGACTTCGCGCACGGCAAGCGCATCAATCCCCTGCAACTCCGGCAGGATCAGAGTCAACAGATGGAGGGAGTGCATCGCGCGCAGCGCGTCCGCCGCATGCAATTCCGGCAGAATATCTTCCAGAAAACGCCAAATATCTCCGCCGCCTGGAAGACCGGCGGCCAGCTGCGGCCTCGCCTGCTCCATTTGGTGTTCAGCGGCCGGACTGAGCTTGAAGCCGCGCTGGGCAATCAGAAGGAAAGTGCGGAAGAAAAGGTCCGGATCGGATAAGTTTTCCGGCTTCTGAAAAAAAATCAACCCGTCCACGACGGAAAAATCCTTATCGGAAAAACCTGTTCGCCAGGTTTCCAGTTGCCTGTAAAAGAGAGACTGGGCCGCGGGCATTTCCTCGAGCAGCTGTCCGGAAATATGGTCGACGGCGCGTGCATGGCCAAAATAGATGCGCATCCAATCGGTGGCGTTCCGGATATCGGCATTTTGCGCTCCGATTTTCTGGGCCGCTGCGTCATCCTGCGCATCCCAGGTCAGGAGATTGTGGTCTCGTTTGTAACGGAAATGGAGGAAGCAACGCACGGATGCGAAGAAAGCAAGCGCCGAGTCCATCGCAGGTTTGATCGCGTGTGAAAAAAATGTCTCGGGACCCGGCCAGCCGTCCTGATTTTCCATCGCGGAAATGGCGGCAAGCCAGCGCGCGGTGACGTAGTCCTGAAAACCGCCCGGACCATCCTTCACATTGGGCTCGAGATGGAAAACCGTGTTCGCAAACTTGCGGTGGCTGTTGCGCGTCGATTCCGCCAGGCCCTCGACCAGGGCCTGAGACTCCCGAACCATGATTTCGGGTATCATCCGGTTCCGAAAGTTCGAGAACAGTTCCCGGTCGCCTTCGAGAAACCGGCAATCCAGCAGGGAAAGCATCGCCTCTGCGCGATCGGGATTGAATTCGATGAATTCCGAAACAATCCCCGCCGTCGCGTTGCATTTCAATCCAATCTCGTTCATGCCTTGCGAGAGCCGCTGGATCGCGTCCTTGAATTTTTCCGCCGCTTCCCCTGTTGCCGCCAGGAAAATGAGATCGACATCCGAATAGGGAAAAAGAGTTTGCCTGCCAAAATCGCCAACAGCGGCGAATACAATCTGGGAGGTTTCAAAACCTGGGGAAGCGACGAATTGCGCCCAAAGACGGCGCGCTATGGAATCCACCAGCGCCGATCTCTCGCGCAAATATTTCAGGCCATCTTTGGTAGTGGAAAAATCGTGCTGGAGCCGCGCGGATTCAGCCTCGTACTGCTCCCGCAATTCACTGGTGAGTGGGGACTGTGTGGGCATGCCGGCTTTTCTGTTCTCTTGCCAAGGATCGCGCCCGCTAGAATGGCACGACCCCGGACGAAAAACCAGTAGCTACATGGAAGTCTCCCAGTCGTATCCTTCTTCTCCGTGCTGCGAGAGGTCGAGCCCCTGAGTTTCTTGCTCCGGCGAAACACGCAGGCCAATGAGCTTGTCGACCACGAACAGGATGGCTAGAGTCCCGACGATTCCCAGCGCCCACGCGATCGCCACGCCAACCAGCTGATTCAAGAGTTGGTGGGCATTTCCTTCGATGAGGCCTGAAGCCAGTACATTTCCATTCGAGTCTTTGAAGATGGGATTGACGACGCTGACGGCGAAAACTCCCGTGAGGATCGCGCCGATCGTTCCCCCCGCCCCATGGACTCCGAACGCGTCGAGGGAGTCATCATATCCATAGCGAGCCTTCACCCGAGCAACCATGAAGTAGCACAGGATGCCCGCTATGAATCCGATCACCATGGCGGGCATTGGCTTAACGAAGCCGGCCGCCGGAGTAATTGCCACGAGGCCAGCCACGGCGCCGGAGATGGCTCCCAAAGCGCTCGGCTTCCCGCTGCTCTTCCACTCGGCCAGAGTCCAACCGGCTGCGGCCGCGGCGGCGGCGAAATGCGTTGCCACAAAAGCGCTCGATGCCAGGCTGCCGGCGGAGAGCGCGCTCCCCGCATTGAAACCGAACCAGCCCACCCAAAGCAGGCAGGCCCCAACGAAACTCAAGACCACACTGTGCGGCGGTACGGACTCGTCGGGGTAGCCCAGACGTTTCCCAAGGTAGAGCGCGCAGACGAGTGCGGAAACTCCCGAAGTCACATGCACAACGGTTCCTCCGGCAAAATCCAGCGTGGGAAATGCGCCGCCGAGAGAAGCGTTCAGCAATCCGCCCTTGCCCCACACCATGTGCGCCATCGGGCTATAAACCACGACCGACCAAAGAGCCATGAACGCCAACATGGCCTTGAACTTCATTCGTTCGGCAAATGCGCCGGTGATCAGCGCGGGCGTGATTACGGCGAACATCAACTGATAAATCATGAAAGTCAGCTGCGGGATTGTGGCCGCGTAGCTAGCGTTTGGCTCTCCTCCCACGCCGCGCAGAAACGCATACTCGAATCCGCCGATGAAACTGTTGCCCGACCCAAATGCGAGGCTGTATCCAAACAGGCCCCACATGATGGTGATCAGGGACATCATGGCGAAGCTTTGCAGCATCGTCGCCAAGACGTTTTTCTTTCGCACTAGCCCGCCATAGAACAGCGCCAGTCCCGGCCCGGTCATCAGCAGCACGAGGGCGGCGCTGACAAGCATCCAGGCGTTGTCCGCTGAACCTTTCGCGTCGGCGACTTTCTGCTCCAACTCGGCAATGCGTTCCGCGTCCGTGTGAATATCCGGCGCGACCAAAAATGCCGCGGAGCCTCCCATGCCGTGCGTGCTGGCACGAGCAACGACAGGCGAAAGAGAGAGAATCAAGGCAACGCAAAGCAGAAGCAGATTTTGGGGAGTTTTCATAGGTTTAATTTTGGAACGATACCAAATCTAAGGCTCGAACGCCACACGATAAGTGATTCTTTACAATACATTTACGAGAGTTTTTCGCTCTCGCGCCGAATGGCGCACCGTTCAGCCCTCGCATCTTGAACCGGCGTTCATGGCCTCGCATCCGCTTACTCTCTGGAGGCCTGCTCATCGGATTTCTGATAGCACCGATAGATTCTTTCGTACACTGAACGGAGAGCGCTCTTGCTACAGTGGGTCTATGGCCTCAGTGCCTTCAAAGATGCCTTTACAGGGGCTATTCGGCGATTATCAGGTCGGGCCGTTTTACGACGAGATGTTTTCGGCGCCCGACGTGCCTCGGCCGCACTACGCCAAAATTTTTGAGAAGCTTGGCGCGATGATACCGGCGCAATTTGAAGAGCGCCGCCAGCATGCCGACCTTTCTTTTCTGCTTCAGGGAATTACGTTCACGGTGTACAGCGATGGACGCGGAACCGAGCGGCTGTTTCCCTTCGATCTGATTCCCCGCATCATTCCGAATTCCGAATGGCAGCGCATCGACCGAGGCCTCGCGCAGCGCGTCGTCGCGCTGAATTTATTTTTGCAGGATGTGTACGGCAAGCAGCGCATTTTTGCCGACCGGCAGATTCCCCGTTCGCTCGTCTATTCCTGCAAACATTTCCTGCGCGAAGTGATCGGGATCGAAGTGCCGCGAGGGATTCACACGCACATCTGCGGCATCGATCTGGTGCGCGATTCCAAAACCGGCGAATTCTGCGTCCTCGAAGATAACGTGCGCACGCCCAGCGGGATTTCTTACGTGCTGGAAAATCGACTGGTCATGATGCGCACTTTCCCCGATGCGTTTCACGAGTATGAGGTTCTTCCCGTCAACCACTATCCCGCGGAGCTGGCCCGGATCCTGCGCAGTCTCTCGCCGCGCGGAGGGAATGACGCTCAAATCGCACTGCTGACGCCCGGCATTTACAACAGCGCCTATTTTGAACACAGCTTCCTGGCGCAGCAGATGGGTATCGAGCTGGTGGAAGGCCGCGACCTGATCGTGGATGGCGGAATCGTTTACATGAAGACCATCCACGGCCTGAAGCGCGTCGATGTGATTTACCGGCGCGTGGATGACGAGTTTCTGGACTCGCTCACCTTCCGGCCGGATTCCGTGTTGGGCGTCCCCGGCTTGATGGGCGCCTACCGCGCGGGAAATGTGGCGCTTGCAAACGCCGTGGGAAATGGTGTTGCCGACGACAAGGCCATCTACGCCTACGTGCCTACTTTCATTCGATACTACCTCGGGGAAGATCCAATTCTGAGGAGCGTGGACACGTATCAGTGTTCCAAGAAAGAAGACCTCTCCTACGTCCTCGATCACCTGCCGGAACTCGTCGTGAAGGCCGTGGGTGAGTCTGGCGGCTACGGGATGCTGATGGGTCCTGCCGCGGATCGCGAGAGAATTGAGGAGTTCAAGCAGCGCATCAAAGCGGATCCGCGAAACTACATCGCGCAACACGTTCTTCCACTGTCTCGCGTGCCCTCTTACGATCCGGCGCACGGATCGATCGCCGGCCGACACGTGGACCTGCGCCCCTATTGCCTCTACGACGGCGAGAAAGTCACGATCGTGCCGGGAGGGCTGACTCGCGTGGCGCTGCAACAGGGTTCGTTGGTTGTGAATTCATCCCAGGGCGGCGGGAGTAAGGACACCTGGGTCCTGTTCGGAGAAGACTAAGATGCTATCGCGAATCGCGGAGTCGTTGTTCTGGCTGGCTCGCTACATCGAGCGTGCGGAGTACACCGCCCGGATTCTCGACGTGAATTTCCACACCGTGCTCGAGCAATCCAAGGACAAATACCGTTTGCACTGGGATCCGCTGATCGTCATGGCCGGGGAAGAGGAGCGCTTCCGGTCTTTGTATGGGGAAGCCGACGCGCGCGCCGTCTTCGAATTTCTCGCTTTTCGTCAGGATAATCCCAGCTCGATCGTTCAGTGCATTACCAAGGCCCGCGAAAACGCGCGCACCATTCGCGACTATATTTCGCGGGAAATGTGGGAGGATCTCAACAGCCTCTACTTCACCGTGAATCGTTTTATCCCCGACGAGGAGATGGCGGCGGGGCCGCACCGCTTTTGCGATGCCATCCGCTTCGGCAGCCACCGGTTTCACGGCGTGACCGACGCGACCCTTCCGCACGACGAAGGCTGGGAATTTCTGCGCATCGGCTGGTTCATCGAGCGCGCGGAGATGACGGCGCGCCTCGTCGACGTGCAGTATCACATCCTGTATGACGCGCCGGCTGAAATCGGCGGCGGCGACAACCATCAATGGATGGCCGTGCTGAAGTCCGTGGGAGCCTATGAGGCCTACCACCGGAAATATCATTCTTCGATCGAGCCGGAAAAAGTCGCGGAAATGCTGATCATGCACCCGCTGCATCCTCGGTCGATCCGCTTCAGCATGACCGAGGTGCAGGCCGGCCTGCGCGCCATCAGCGGCACGGGCGCGGGTTCCTACGCGAATGAAGCCGAGCGGCTGACGGGCAAGGTTCTCGAACGATTGCGCTACGACCGGATCACGGAAATATTTCACCTGGGCTTGCATTCCTATTTGAACGACATGCTCGATATGTGCGGCGCAATTGGCGAGGACATCGCCCGAAACTACTTCTACTACGCGGTGGTCGCATGAACCGGTATCATCTCGTGCACGCCACGGAATTTCGGTATGACGGCCCGGTTTCGGAAAGCTACAACGAGGTCCGCCTGCGTCCCATCCACGACGAAACGCAGAGCTGCCTGTCGTTCCGGCTTCTCACTGATCCGGTTTCGCGCGGCACTTCCTATCGCGATTCGTTCGGGAATTGGGTCCATCAATTCAACATTCTTCCCGAACACCACCACCTTAAGATTGAAGCGGAGTCGGTTGTCCTGGCGCACGATATTCCCGCGCTGCCATCGGGCGGAATGAAACTCTCCGACCTGGAAGATCACCGCGTGGAGTTGGAGGAGGAATTTCTGGACTTCATCATGCCGACGGGATACGTCCCCCATGTGCCGCAGCTTGACGAACTCATCGAAGCGGCCAGCCGCAAAAGCGGTGGGACCGTTTCGGGATTCGTCAAAGAGGCGTCCTTACTGATTCACGAAAAATTCAAGTATGTCAAAGGAGCGACGCACGTCAATTCGTCGATTCAGGACTCTCTTGCCGTTTGGGCGGGAGTCTGCCAGGACTTCGCGCACTTGCTGCTGGGAGTCGTCCGCAAGCGTGGACTGCCCGCACGATACGTATCGGGGTACCTGGTGCCGCAGAACGCGGCGTCGCCCGACGCCAAATTGCAGGAAGTCATCGGGGGATCCGCGTCGCACGCGTGGGCCGAAGTTTACTTGCCGGAGTCAGGCTGGATTGGTCTCGATCCGACGCTGGGGAAGCCTCTGGGACTGCAGCATGTTCGCATCGCGTATGGACGCGACTATGGCGATGTGGCTCCCGTCCGCGGCGTGTATAAGGGCCATGCGGGGCAGCGGCTTTCCGTCGATGTGAGTGTGAGGCCCGCGATCGACGATGATGGGCGCGAACAACTCAGCGAGAACAAGGTCACGGTTCCCGAGTCTCCCGCAATTGTGGAGAGGGTGCAGCAACCTGCCCAACAGCAGCAATAACTTGCCGATTCGGTCCAATCGTTTCGCGAGGGCTGGTTCCGCGGAGCGGCTTCAGACCTTACATTACCCTTTTCTTCTTGGTCTTCGCACCGGAACGCTTTGCGATGTGCCGTCCCGCCCCGTTATGGCTTGTGCTGATCATGGCCATAATGCGTTTCAGTTCCCGCTCCAGAGACACTTCGATCACGTCGGATTGGCGTTCTCCACGTGCTACACGGCTCACGTAGGAGGGGTCCACCTTCAATTGCCGAGCGACGCGGCCATAGAGGCCTCGGATCAGCGATGCCAAATTTGTTGGGGCTGCTTTGTGAACACTTTTTACGCGGGCCATGAGGCTCCTTGAAACTTGCAATCGAAGGTCAGGCCGAATTCCACCCGGTTTAACTAATATGTTAACGCACTTAGAATAGGGATGCAATCATTGCATGCAATGAACACTGTCTCGCCCCATCGGCACGTGCAGTGACTCTCTCCCAACTCTTTGCGTCCCGTTAGGGAATCAAAAGCAACTTCCCGGTCGTCTTTCTTCCTTCCAAGTCCCGATGAGCCTGTTGCGCGTCCCGCAGAGGATATAGATGCTCGATACGCAGCTTTAATTTGCCCGACGCGATCATGTTCAACACATCGCTGGCGCGCTGCTGAAGCTCTTCGTGGCTCGCAATATGATGAACCAGCGTGGGACGCGTGATGAACAAGGACCCTTTCTGGGCGAGCTTGCCCAAATCAAAAAGCGGCACGGGTCCGCTGGAAGCTCCGAAAAGCGCGAGATAACCGCGCGGGCGAAGGACATTGAGGTCCTGATCGAAGGTGGTCTTCCCGACGCCGTCGTAAATGACGTGAACTCCCTTTCCGTCCGTGAGGCGCTTGGTCTCCACCTCAAAATCCTGCCTGGTGTAAAAAATCACGTCATCCGCGCCGGCTTCGCGCGCTAGTTTCGCCTTTTCCTCGGTGCTCACCGTGGCGATCACCCGGGCACCGAGATTTTTTGACATTTGGACGAGTAGCAGACCGACGCCGCCCGCGGCCGCGTGGATCAGCGCGATATCGCCCTTTTTCAGCGGGTACGTGCTATGCGTCAGATAGTGCGCGGTCATGCCTTGCAACATCGCCGCGGCCGCCTGATGGTCCGTGATGCCCGGCGGCACGCGAACGAGCCGATCCGCCGGCACCGCTTCGAACTCCGCATACGCTCCCGTAATCCCCGTGTAGGCGACGCGCTCTCCCGGCTTGAAATCTTTCACGTCGCTGCCCACTTCGCTGACCACGCCGCTGGCTTCCTGGCCAAGAATGAAAGGCGGCGTCACGGGATAGCGGCCCTCGCGGAAATACACGTCGATGTAATTGACTCCCGCTGCGGCGATCTTCACGATCGCTTCGTTGGGCTTTGGCTTCGGAGTGGGAATGTCCAGAAAAGTGAGGACTTCCACTCCTCCCGTTTTCGGGACTTGAATCGCTTTCATCTAGGTTCCTCTTGGAGTTGTGCTCGTTGCGTTCCGGTACACTTTTAGAGGCGGTATCATATTCCATCCGGCCTGTGGAAAAATTGTGGAATGTTTTATTTTTCTGTGGAAAATCGGTTTGTCATGAGTGCTGACAAGTGGCAGTTAGAGCGCCCAGACCTTCCAGGCGACGAGCCCTAAATTCGTGACTGAAAGAAACGCGAAAAGTGAAGTTAGCAGGATGTGGCCGATCAGGAAGCTTCCGCCGATTGGCCAGTCCTTGTGTTCATAGTAGGTGAAGTCGACGACGATCCGCAGCGCCCAATAGATGCCGATGAACAAGGCCAGGCCCAGCGCGGCGCGATCGCCTTGAAGCATTTCCGCGTGCAGCGCCAGGGTAAGTGCTCCGAACGCGATGATCGTCAGCACTGCGAATCCGCCGTGGACCCACATCAGCTTGCGGTTGAAGGAAGTGAGCTTCTGGAGATCCTCTTTCCAGCCCAGCCTCGCTGGCACCTGAAAGCTGGCAATTAAAACGCAGAAGTGGCCTATTCCCGCAAGCCACAGTGCTGTGCTGAAGATTTCTTCGGCACTCTTCAGTGCCAAGAATATGGCAATAAGGTTCATCATGAGCAGGCTCCTATCCGGCGCTACAGCGCGCCTATGGCCGCCAGAAATGGCAAGATCACGCCGCGCACAAACCAGGGGTGGAAGAGCAAGTAAGCCGGCGCGCCCGCGCAAAACACGGCAAACAACCAGCCTCGAATGCCGGAACTCAGCCCCAGCCGTTTTCCCGGCATCGATCGTTCGAACAGAACGCCCAGGCCTTGCAGGACAAAATAGCAAGTTGGCAAGCCGTATCCGCCGCGCGCCGGGAGAGAGATCACGAGTTCGTGAATCAGGCCGGAGGCGAAAAACGACAGCAGAGTCGCGGCTGCGACACCGCTGCGGCTTCGCGCGGGCTGAAAAATGAGCCGATGCGTCAACTGGCGAAAGCCCAGGTTCCACCGGCGTCCCCAGAAATCGCTCAGCGACGTGGCGGAAAGCGGCGCCTGCATGATTGGGCGCGCATCCACTCCGGTGGACCGCCACAGAAGAGAAAGAATGTGGAACGTGCCAAAGTGCAAGACCAAAATAATTCCCAGCATGCCCACCCAACCCGTAAGGAGTTCGCGACTCGCCGGAATGCGACGCGCGACTCCCCAGAGCAACAACGCCCCGAAAGCAGTCTTCGCGATTGCCCAAAACCATTCCTCCGTTCCCGGTCTTTGCGCGTGCTGTTCGGGATCAAGGAATGTTGTGGCGTCCATGCCCGGCCAGCCGAACAGAAATCCAACGCTTCGGCTAAGCGTTGCGCCGGAAATAGTTCGGACCTGCCACCAACTCTGCCATTTGCAGCCGAAGAAAATTGCCGCGGCAAGAATCCACATGAAACACCACGGCGGGAGATATGGCCGAAACGCCATTGCCCCAGTGGGGAGAACAAGTAGAGGAATCCAACCGGGCCAATCGCTTCCACCAGAATGCGAGCCATGCCTTACGCCAACCGAAGTATTTTCCTTTGCGCACGCTTCGTTCATGAGCAGCACCTCAAATCTTTTCTGTTGAAGACACCTTTCATGGCGCTAATCATTGGTAATGCCTCTGCAGTTCCGAGGCGTATCGCGTGCCAAGAGCGTTGGCGTTTTTGGTGAGCCACGAGCTGAATCGCGTCTGACCGGTCGCCGGTTGTTTTGACACCAGCAGATCCGCCATCAATCCTTCGATCTCCTCACGTGTGAGAATCACATCGCCGACGAGGGGACCGACACAGCGAAGCATTTGCAGTGCGGCGCGCGGACTTACGTGAAGGAACCTGGCCTCCCTGCCAACCGCCAGGGCGATTCGGTGGACAAGGTCCTCGAATGTAAAAACTTCGGGACCGACGGCGTCAAGCAGCAGACTGTTTTCTTGGCGGGCATAGCTTGTAGCTAGCTCCGCGAGGTCTTCCACAAACATGGGCCGGAGCCGATATTGTCCGGACCCGGGAATTGCGAATAGAGGGAACCGGCGCGCGAACCAGGCAATATTGTTGATGAGAATATCTTCGATACCGAAAATGACCGTGGGCCGGAGGATGGTGTAGGACAGTCCTGAATCCATAATCGCTTTCTCTACCTGTGCTTTGCCCGAATAGTACGGAAGGTGCGAATCGAGCGAAGGATTGGCGATGCTGAGATGCACGATCCTGCGGACTCCCGCTTCTTTGGCGGCTTGGATCAGCACGCGCGAATGGGCAACCGCGTCGTCGAATGTCGCGCGGCCATGATTGAATCGCACCCAATACGTGTTGTAGAGAACCGCAGCGCCTCGCAGCGATCGAACCAAACTGGCACGATCGCTAAAATCCAGGGAAGCGATTTCAACTTGATTGCCAAAGCAGTTCGCGCGTTTGGGATGACCGGTGATGGTCCGCACTCGCCTCCCGGAGTTCAAGAGCCGCCGCGTGATGTATTTGCCGGTGTAGCCGAACGCTCCCGTGACAACGTCGAGTTCTTGTGGTTCGCTCATAACGAAAGAACCTTTTTCAGTGAAGTGATCTACCGCGTTCACCGGTGTTCTCCCTTTGGGTCTCTAAGAACATCGTGCCGGCTGCTCTTCCTAGAAATGGAACAAAATCCAGACGCGCAAGTCCGGTGATCGGCGAACCAGCTGTAGCCGGCGTCAAGAATGCGCGGGACGCCGGGCAATTTCGCTGCGGCAAAGAGCGGCCAGGCCCACCAGATTTGCCGGGCGAGATACACGATGGCTTCCGCGCCGCCGTAAATTTTGCCGTCGGCGGTGGCGACGCGCATTTCCCGGAGCAAATTCTCGGGCGGCAAGTCGAGGAGGGCTTGCACGCGAGGGTCCTGCAAAGCGGCGAGGCCGAAGCCGCGCGATTCGAGGACACGGCGGAAACGGCGGGCCAGCGAAGTGCAGACGGAGCAATCGCGGTCGAAGAAGACCCAGCCGCGAGGAGCGTGCCTTCCTTTTGTATCAGTCATTTCTGAACTGAGTGAAATCATGAGCCACCAAAAAAAGGCGGTTGCCCGCCTTATCCTTTTCAGCCGCGCAGCAGCTTGCGAAGCCCGCCGCGGAGCTTCACCAATCCCTTCAGGGCGCTCGGTGAGAGGCTGCGGAATTCCTCGAACAGCGCGCTGAGCAGGACGATGAATTCCAGCAACTCTTCCATGTGCTCGCGCGCGTAGACGTCCGTCGAGCCCGACTTCTTGGCTTCGGCCACGCACTCCCGCACTACGGCAATCGTGGGATCGAATTCGCGGCGTTTGCGCTCCTCCAGGATCACGCGAAACATCTCCCAGAGGTCCTTCATGGACTCAAAATGCTGGCGCCGGTCGCCGAACACGGAAACGCCGCGCACGATGCGCCAGCCCTGCAGCTCGCGCAGGCTGGTGCTGACGTTGGACCGTGCGACGGAAAGGGTTCCTGCGATTTCCTCCGCCGAAAGGGGCCGGTCGGAAAGGAACAGCAGGGCATGGACTTGCGCGACCGTGCGATTAATGCCCCAGCGAGTGCCCATTTCACCCCAGTGCAGGATGAACTTCTGGGCGGCGGGGGAGAGCGATTTGGAAGTATCAGTCATTTCTGTCTGTACTGAAATTACAGTTTTGGGGAGCGTTTGTCAAGGACTTTTTTCCGGGCAGGCACGGGCTCGGGAGGTTCCCCTCCGGGAACGCCAATCGGGAGATTGGCGTTCCCGGGTTTCATCAGAGCGAATTACGAACTGGATTTCCGGCGATCTCGAATTTCAATGAGGTGTTGGCGCAGCGCGCCGATAATCTCTTGCCGCCGGCCGTTGACGATATTCTTTTGAAGTTCCTCGAGGGCGATGTGCACGACGTCGTGGTGATGGAGTTCCTCGGGCGCGACTTCGTTGCTGAGTTGGAGCCAGATGCCGTGGAGCAAATCGATTTCTTTAGATGTAAGCCGGGGTGCATGAGGACCGAGATAGAAAACTTTTTCCTGGCCATCCGGCGAGTAAATTTCGAGAGTTAAATTGGGTCTCGGTTCAGGCAAGGCCTCCCATGCCAAACCTGCTATGCGAGCCTCGTCCTCGATATTCCTCCAGGAAGACAGACCCAGCGCGATCGTGGACGACTGGAGATTTTGTGCCGAGCGCAGGATGCCTTCCCACTTTTCCGTCGCGGGAGCGACAGCCAGGTGAATGGACTTGCCCCTTTTCTCCGCCAAAGAGAGCGCGCGCGTAAACAGCTCCTGCTCATTTATTCCGAACAAATCTTCCTGCGCGAGTTCGCTGCCACCCGAGCCTGCGCGGCTAAGAACGCGAAGGTGAAGGACCACAACATCCTGCTGGCGAGGATTGATTCGGTCCAGCACCGCGCCCAGGTTGTATAGCGCATTGGAGTTCCGGATCATCACCAGCTCGTTCCCGGGGCGCACGCCAAGAGCGGCAGGAGTCAATTCCCCGTCGGACTCCAGGTTAAACATGTCGAGTTCCTGGTGCTTTGCGCCATGCTTAAGAGTAATTTTCTCGGAGATTTCAAACACGGTAAAGAAGACCAGCGTGAATGCCACGCCCGCAATCGTTGCCACTTGCTTGGTAAAGAGATTCATGATGCTCAGGGCAAAGAGCGTCACCGTAATCAAGCCCAGGCCTACGGGAATCTCGACATTGCCTACCGTGAAATTCAGCGGGACACGAAAATCCCGCTTCCCCGGCTGCCTATACCGAAGCACCAACACCGCCAGCCCTTTCATCGAGAAGCTCCACATCACGCCAAACGCGTATGCTTCGCCGAGGATGAAGATGTCTCCGCGGCTCAAGATGATGGTGAGAAGTTGCAGACCCACGACGAGGTTGAGCATCCGGTAGGAAGTTCCGAACCGGGGATGCGGGTGGCGAAACCAATGCGGGAGGATGCCATCTTCGGAGACGCGGTTTAGGACGCCATTCGAGCCCACGATTGCGGTATTGACCGCTCCGGCCAGCATCAGGACTCCGACGAGCACCACAAACCCCTCGAAGGCCAGCTTCAGGTTGAATGGGCCAACAAAGTTCAGCGCCAGGCCGCTAATGAGGTTCCCGAAATATTGCGGCCGAACCGCATCCGGAATAATCATGGAGGCGAAAAAGGAAACGCCTGCCGTGAAAATCAGACTGTAGACGAATATGACGAGCCCTGCTTTTTCCAGGTTGGGCAGCTTGGGATGCTCGACTTCCCGGTAGACTTGGGCCAGCGTTTCCTCGCCGCTCATGGCGAGAACGGAGTGCCCGAGTCCGATGAGGATTCCGATCAGCGCGACCGTATGCGGCAGGCTGCTGAGGCGCAGCCAGCCCAGGGCTTCCGGCGCAAACGTCAGATTGGCATGCGTCGGCAACGGCGGGAGATGAGCGCCCCGCACCCAAACGGTCAGAATGCACCAGGCAACCATTACGACCACCATCACGGTGGTCACGTACATGATCCGCAGCGCTTTCCCGCTGGACTCCGGAATCCCCTTGATATTCTCCCACCAGAAATAAATCGTGACGGCGATTGCAAAAACTGCCGACGTGGAATTGATAGGAAGAGTCAGATTGAGATGCACACGGACGAACAGCTCGTTCAGGAATCCTGTCAGATATTGGCCCGCGGAGACACCGCTGATGGGTCCGGTCAAGATATAGTCGAACATCAACGCGGATACGGAAAATTTCGCGAGCGTGCTGCCCATGGCCTCTTTAACGACGCGGTAAACACCGCCTCGCACGAACATGCTGCAGCTCTCGATGTACATGGATCGTACGGCATAGGCGAACAGCATGATGGCCAGAATGAACCAGGGAGCAGCCTTGCCGATGGCCTGCTCGGCGATCGCACCCGCGTAGAAAGCAGACGATCCGAGGTCATTGAGTACGATGGCGGCCGCCCGCCAGAAGGAAATGAAGGAAAGCATGGCGGTCGTCGCAACCACGACTTTCGGAAGAGCGGATTTCTGAGCCGAAACCGTCGGCTGTTGAATTTGGTTTGTCGACATATCTATTAAGACTGGTAACCTCTGCAACGCTGCGAGCGCGCGGCTGCTTTCTCCTTAAGTTTTTACAAACGGAACGCCCGGGCCTCGAGATCGAATAAAGGCGCAAGTTGGGGGCTGAGCCCGAAACCGCGGACTGTTTCAAGCATCTCCGCACTTTCCGCTATCGACACTGATCGGCCCTTTGGGAAGCTTTCGTCAGGATTCATGCCATAAATAAATACATTAAATTTCATAAGGAACTCATAAAGATGGCGAAAATTTCTACTCCGAATTGCCCGGACTGTCCTCCTTGACATGCAACTAATTGGTATTGAAGGAGTTGTTTAATAGAAGGGCCAGGCTTGAAATTGTCCGGCCCAGCCGATGGGAGTGGTCTTGGCGAGCTGGATACAGGGAAATTCGCCTGCATTTACAGGAGTTAGAAAAAAAGCTATACATTTTAAGGATTCGTAAATTCCAGTGTAGGATTGGTCTTGCGAATCGGCACTCGCCGGTCTTTGGCACGCGGCTTAGGGAGCCGTGGATTTGATGATCATCATGCGCGCGACATTCTTGCTTGTCTTCGCCACTGCATTAGGTTACACGGCGTTGCGCTACTGGCGCCGCAGGAATGCTCCAGATCCGACGGACAGGAGTGCGGGTTTCCGCCCCCGCATCGGCTTCACTCGACTTGATGGGATGGAGTCACTCTCGCTCCTGCTTGCAAACGGATCCAAAAAGAACGTGTGGGCGGAAGAAATTGAGATTTTTCTCAGCGGTTTGAGCGCGGAAGAACAGACCTCCAAGCCATCCTTTCATGAAATCCAAAAAATTCGTCAGATGGTCATACCTGGTGATACGTCGCCGATTAGTTTGTCTGAAGTGATCTACAAAGCGGCCGGAGATCCTCAACGCAAGTATTCCTGCGTGTTGTCGTCGGTCGTGCGCTTTCGCATCGGGGAAGACCGGTTTGAGAAAAAAATGGAAAACTATAGGCTTCAGATGCTCGGGCTCACGGCGTCCGGCATTCACCGGGAGCGCAAACCTGTTCCACCCTTTCAGCCTCTGGATAAATCCCATGATGTTCCCGCGGTGGTAGCAGGACTGAAATAAAATCAAGACACAGGAACTTTTCCCGGCTGGCCGATCAAAGTTGCCGGATCGGCGCCCTTCTTGGGGCGGAATTTTTGCGTTCGCCCGCCAAATGTTTCGGCCGCATATACGTTTCCCGCCGAATCGACGGCAAACTGGTGGACTCCCCAGAACTGGCCTGGAAACGAGCCGTAGGTTCCCCAGGAATAGAGCAATTTCCCGTTCAAATCGTATTTCAGGAATTTGTTGTTGACGCCGTCGGAAACCCACAAGTACTGGTCGGCGGTCATCATGATGTCGTAGGGGGAACGGATGTTGTCCCACTCGTCGAGGTACTTTCCGTTTTCATCGAAAATCTGGATGCGGCTGTTGGACCGATCCGCAACGTACAGCCGGCGCTTCGCATCGATTGCGATGGAATGCGGCAGGTTGAACTGGCCGGGCGCGGAACCTTTCGTGCCCCAGGTCATCAAATATTTTCCGTTCTTGTCGAATTTCACGACGCGCGTATTCACGTATCCGTCGGTGATAAAAAACGTGCCGTCGGGAAGCCACGCGATGTCCGTGGGGCGCGCGAAGTGCTTATCGTCCGAGCCCCGAACGCCATTCTCTCCCAGCGTCAAAACAAGCTGCTTGCCGTCGTGCGTAAATTCGAAAATCTGATCCACTTCGTCGTCGACGATCCACACATGCTTTTCCGGATCATAGGGACTGATCCGTACCTTGTGCGGCCCGCGCCCGCCGGCAAACAAATGATCCCACTGCGTCCAGTCCTCGATCAGCGTGCCGTCCGCATCAACGATCAAAATGCAGTGCTCCAGCCGCGGCTTGCCCTGGGTCGCCGGAACGCCGAACGCGCCGTATCCGCCCGTGTAGCCTTCGGGCGCCTTCTCAGGGACCGGCAACTCGCCTCGCTGAAGCAGGATGATGCGATTGGGATTCTCCGCGAAGACGCCGCCCTGTGATCCCCAGGTCCACCCCGGATGGCCCAGCGGTTTTGGCCAGCCCGTCACGACTTCGTAGGGGCCGGTTTCATTCTCGCCGCCCTTTTCCTGCGCCCGTGCGGCGGTTTGCAATATCGCCACGGCCATCCACAATGCACTCAACGCCATGCCTGCACGTATCCAGAGTTTCATTTCATCCTCCAATAAGGCGGGCCCTCCGCCGCGGCGGACCCGCACCCGCGCGAAGAATCATCGCAAAAAATGCGAACGGCCCGCATCCCGGACCCATCATTGCTGTCACGCTTTTACATTGGCATCTCATGCATGTCCACACATAAATCGCCGCGAGCCGGTTCGATTCCGGGAAATAGCGGAAGCAATCGCTGGGGTTGGATCCGGGCACGCCAATCTCCCCGCCGCGGCGGACGATTTGCGTCACGCCATTCAGGAGAATGGCGTTCCCAGGGGATCGCTTGTGTCAGGGAGTGGCGTTCACCACGCGAAGCCGCTGCATATCTCGGACAGGGACAACGCGCTCCTGATAGTTGATCAGTTGCTTCTATGCCATAAAGACTGTCGGCTTAAATATAATTCATCTCGGGAAGGTACGCGGCGCAATGGAGCGCGTCCCAGCAGATTAATCGGAATCCGCGGTTCGTGATTCGTGGCTTGCGAAAAATTCCATGACGCACGCTTCGGCCCAGAAGCGCGCGTCTCCCGCGTCGCGCGAGAGGAAGGCGCAGTGGCCTCCATGTTCGGGCGCGGTCACTCGGATGTGCGGATTGTTTGCGATCGCGGGATCGGAAAAACTCGAGAATGGGACGAACGGGTCGTCCTGCGCGGTCACAATCGAAGTGGGCACGCGGATCTCGCTTGTGACGCGCAAGGCGCTGGACTGGAAATAGTAGTCGGTCGCGTCACGGAATCCGCAGTATCTCGCCGTAATCTTATCGTCAAATTCGCGCAGCGTTCGCACGCGGGCCATCGGGCCCAGATCAAATTTTCCTGGAAATAATTTCGCCTTGCGCCGCATCCGCTTTTTCAGGTTGCGCACAAAATGCTCCTGATAGATGAAATTCCGCGAGAGGCCGACTGCATCGGCGCATATGCCGAGATCCACGCACGGGCAAACGCCCGCGACGCCGCGCAACTGGGGCGGCGCCGCACTTGCAAGTTCGCCGGCCATCTTCAACACCAGATTGCCGCCCATGGAGTACCCGGCTACGAATATCCCGGGAAGAGTATCTCGTTCGATGAGTTCGGCGAGGACGGCACGGTAGTCCCCGGAAAGTCCTGAATTGTAAAGCGTGGGCGTGAGCGATTCCGTCCCGCCGCAATTCCGTTGATTCAGACGCACGGCGTTCCACCCGGCCACAAAAGCGCGTTCGGCAAGCCCGAGCATGTATCCGGATTCGCTGGAGCCCTCCAGGCCGTGCACCAGCACGAGCGTCGGCCGTTCTCGCGGGACGGCCTGCCAATGGCATTCGCCTCGAATTCGAGTGCCGGGCTCGGTTTCGAAATCCCGGGAGACGCTTCGCGGCAAGCGGGGAAATCGCCGCGGCAGGAATGCCGCGGCGAGCGTCTGTGCTTGCGGATTGCGGAAGAGCGGATGAGGTTCGAACGTCTTCATTCGAACCTTTATCTTACGACACAATCCACTACAGCCGGGGCGCGCAGGCGCGCTTGATTTCGCGCGGCGGCGCGCATAGAATGAAATTTCACTCATGAAACACAGCTGTCGCGCCTACTCCCGTTCAGTCCGCCCAGCGGCCTTCCGCTGGGCTGTGTTGTATTTGGGGGCTGTTTTTTTAAGGCACAAGGAGAAGTGAATGGAAGGACCGATCCTCGAAGGATTGACGTTTGATGACGTGCTGCTGGTGCCGGGAAAATCGTCGGTCCTGCCCACCGAAGTCACCACGCAGACGCAGCTGACCCGCAAGATTTCCCTGAACATTCCGCTCGTTTCGGCCGCGATGGACACCGTCACGGAATCGCGCCTGGCGATTGCCATGGCGCGGCAGGGAGGACTCGGCTTCGTGCACCGCAGCATGAACATCGATCGCCAGGCCGAGGAGGTTGACAGGGTGAAGCGCTCGGAGAGCGGGATGATCGTCGATCCGGTGACGATTTCGCCGGAGCTGACGGTTCGCGAGGCCATGGACATCATGACCAAGTACCGCGTGTCGGGACTGCCGGTGACGCGAGGGGCTCGCCTGGTGGGCATCCTGACCAACCGCGACTTGCGCTTTGAAAAAAATCTCGATCAGCCGGTCAGCGCTGTCATGACCAAGGACAATCTGGTGACCGTGTCGGTGGGCACGACGCTCGAAGAGGCCGAGCGCCTCCTGCAAAAGCACAGAATCGAGAAGCTGCTCGTCGTCGACGCCGATTTCAATCTCAAGGGATTGATCACCGTGAAGGACATCCAGAAGAAGCTGGAGTTTCCGAGCGCGGCCAAGGACGGACAGGGGCGATTGCTCGTGGGCGCGGCCATCGGCGCGACCGGAGACTTTCTCGAACGCGCCGTGGACCTGGCGCGAACGAAGGTGGATGTGCTTGCAATCGATACGGCGCACGGGCATTCCGCGCGCGTCATGGAGGCGATCCGCGCGGTCAAGCGCCGGCTGCCCGAAATGCAATTGATCGCCGGGAACGTGGGAACTTTTGAAGGCGCGCGCGACTTGATCGCGCTGGGCATCGACGGCATCAAGGTCGGCATCGGGCCCGGGTCCATTTGCACGACGCGCGTGGTGACGGGCGCAGGCGTACCTCAGATCACGGCCATCCTGGAAGCGGCGCGCGCGGCCAAAGGGACCGGTGCACCGGTGATTGCAGACGGCGGCATCAAGTACTCGGGCGACATCAGCAAGGCCATCGCAGCGGGCGCCGCGGTCACCATGCTCGGAGGATTATTTGCAGGCACGGAAGAATCTCCCGGCGAAACAATTCTTTATCAAGGGCGCACGTTCAAATCGTATCGCGGGATGGGCTCTCTAGGCGCGATGCAGGCGGGTTCCGCGGCGGCCGATCGCTACGCGCAGGAAGGCGCGCCGCGCGGAAAATCCGTGCCGGAGGGAGTCGAAGGACGCGTGCCCTACAAGGGATCGCTCAGCGCGCTGGTCGATCAGCTCGTCGGCGGGCTCAAGAGCGGAATGGGCTATTGCGGCGTGGCCACGCTGGCGGAATTGCAGGAGCGCGCCCGCTTTGTGCGCATCACGGTCGCGGGGCTGCGCGAAAGCCACGTTCACGACGTGATTATCACGCGCGAAGCGCCGAACTACCAGGTCGAATAGTGCAGTTCTGGTCTCGCGTGAAGAATTGGCTGCCGGCTGTCGCCTGGGCTTGCCTGATCTCTTTTCTTTCGACGGATCTATTTTCGAGCGACCACACTTCCGTCTTCATCATCCCGGTATTGCATCGGCTGATTCCGCAAGCGAGCGCCGAAACTCTCGAGTTGATGCACGCCATCATCCGGAAAACGGCGCACCTCACGGAATATTTCATCTTCAGTATTTTCCTGATGCGCGGGCTGCGCGGGCAGGAACGCGGGTGGAAGATGCGCCGGGCGATCTGGGCGGTTGTACTCGCGGCGGGATACGCGTCCTTGGACGAATTCCATCAATCCTTCGTGCCCAGCAGGACCGCGTCACCGTGGGATGCGATGCTGGATACGGTTGGAGCGTCGGTTGCGCAGGTTGTATTGTGGCTTTGGCATTTTTCGCGCGTGCGCGAGGCAAGCGCGAACGCAACTCCCAAGACGGAATCGCGCGCCGACCACGCTAAATAACAAAGGCCCGTCCCGGCTGTCCCGGAACGGGCCTTTGGTTCGATTCGGTTTTTACCGTGCGCGCTACGCTCCTGCCTTCTCTTCTTTCTTTTCTTCCTCGGCAGTCTCGGGCGCCGCGGCTTTTTCCTTCTTTTGCTTTTTCTTCAGCTTGGAGCCGAGCAGTTCGAGGATGGCGAGCTGGGCGCCGTCGCCGATCCGGAAGCCCGCGTGGATGATTCGCGTGTAGCCGCCCGCGCGGTCGGAAAAGCGCGGGGCGATGTCAGCGAAAAGTTTCTTGGTGGCCCCCGGCGTCATGAGATAAGAGGCGGCCTGGCGGCGCGATTGCAGCGTGTCGCGCTTGCCGAGCGTGATCATATTCTCGACGAGCGGCTTCGCGGCCTTCGCGCGCGTGACCGTCGTGGTGATGCGTTCTTTCTCGATGACGTTGGTCACGAGGTTGCGGAGCGTGGCGCGGCGATGCGCCGGCTGGCGTCCGAGTTTCGATCCATAGTTGCGGTGTCGCATACTTGAGTGCCCCGGGCTCTTACAGGCCCGCGGTTTCCTCCGGCGTCAGGGGTGCGGTCTGGCTGGGGAGCGGCGGCCAGATGATGCGGCCGTGCTCGTCAAACTTCATGCCCAGGCTCAGGCCCATCTTGTTCAGGATTTCCTTGATTTCGTTGAGCGATTTGCGGCCGAAGTTTTTCGTCTTCAGCATTTCGTTTTCGCTCTTCTGCACGAGTTCGCGGATGGTCTGGATGTTCGCGTTCTTCAGGCAATTGTAGGAGCGCACGGAGAGTTCGAGTTCCTCGACCGAACGGTCCAGGTGCTCGACGCGCGGATCGTTGTAGGACTCGACCGACTCCTCGACCACTTCGGGCTGTTCCTCGAAATTGATGAAGATGCTCATGTGGTCTTTGATCAGCTTCGAGGCGAGGCCGATGGCGTCCTGCGGGGTGATCGCGCCGTTGGTCCACACTTCGAGGGAAAGCTTTTCGTAGTCGGTCATCTGGCCGAGACGCGCCGCTTCCACCGCGTAGTTGACCTTGCGCACGGGCGAGTGGACCGAATCCACCGGGATGTACCCGATGGGCAGGTCTTCGTCGAAGTTGCGGTCGGCGGAAACGTAGCCGCGGCCGTTCTTGACGCGCATTTCGAGCTGCAACTTGCCGCCTTCGTTGACCGTGGCGATGTAGACCGTCTTGTCGAGTACTGCGAAGTCGGCGTCCTCCTCGATCATGGCGGAAGTCACGACTCCGGGATTCTCGACGTTGACGAAGATGGTCTTGGCCTGGTCGTTGTTGAGCTTCAGCGGCACCTGTTTCAGGTTCAGAATGATGTCGGTCGCGTCTTCCACGACTCCGGGGATCGATGAGAATTCGTGGAGCACGCCTTCAATCTTGACGGCCGTGATGGCCGCGCCTTCAATCGAGCTCAAGAGAGCCCGGCGAAGGGAGTTGCCAACGGTGGTGCCCCATCCGCGCTCGAACGGCTGCGCGGAAAATTTTCCGAACTTGTCTGTCAGCGACTCGAGTTCGGTCGCCAAACGTTTTGGTTTCTGAAAGCCTTTCCACATCGGTTAAGTCCTTCCTCCCCGCGGATGCGGGGCCATCGAATCTTGGTCCGGAACCACAAAATTCAGATTTAAGATTTCAAATTTGAGATTTCAAATCTCGTGCTTCGCGCTTTCGTCTCCACTTCGAGCACGGTCCAACTTTCGTTGCTACTTCGAGTACAGCTCGACGATGAGCTGTTCGGTGATGGGCGGCGTCTGCACGTTTTCGCGCTTCGGCAGCGCGGCCACGCGGGCTTTGAACGTGTCGCGGTCGATCTCCAGCCAGGGCACCGCGTTCTGGCTCTGCGCCACGTTGCGCGCTTCGAGCACCATGGCGTTCTGATGCATTTTGTCCTTGAGAGAAATTTCCTCGCCGACGTCCACCAGGTAAGAGGGAATGTTGACCTTCTTCCCGTTGATCAGGACGTGGCCGTGAAGAACGATCTGCCGGGCCTGGGAGCGGGAGCTGGCGAAGCCCGCGCGCCATACAGCGTTGTCCAGACGCCGTTCGAGCATGACGATCAGGTTTTCGCCCGTTGGTCCCTGCGCGCGCTCGGACTTTTCCACGTAGTTGCGGAATTGCCGTTCGAGCAATCCGTAGGTGCGCTTGACCTTCTGCTTTTCGCGCAATTGCAGGCCGTAACCGGCGAGCTTCTTCACGCGCCGCGACTGGCCGTGCTGCCCCGGAACGAAGTTGCGCTTTTCGATGGCGCACTTCTCCGTAAAACAACGCAGGCCTTTCAAGAATAGCTTCTGCCCTTCCCTGCGGCAGAGCCGGCAAACCGCTTCTCGATGACGCGCCAAATTCGTTTCTCCTTCTCGATTGCTTTCGGAACTCGTTTAAAAACCGCGCACGCCTTCGTTCTGGGCTGTGCGCCGAACTTTCACCCTGCGAAAACCGCACAGCCAAGAGTGGCTGTGCTACTCGAAATCAGACGCGGCGGCGCTTGGGCGGACGGCAGCCGTTGTGCGGGATCGGCGTCACGTCCTTGATGTGCACGATGTGCAATCCGGCCGAAGCGAGGGCGCGCACGGCGGACTCGCGTCCCGAGCCCGGGCCCTTCACGCGCACTTCGATCGATTTCATGCCGTACTGGTCGCGCGCCACTCCCGCTGCGGAGATCGACGCCTGCTGGGCGGCATAGGGTGTGCCCTTGCGCGATCCCTTGAAGCCAATCGATCCGGCGGAAGACCACGACACGGTGCGGCCATCCGGGCCGCAGATCGTGACGATGGTGTTGTTGAAGGTGGCCTGGATGCAGGCCACGCCGTGCGGGACCACGCGCTTCTCCCGCTTCTTCTTGAATTCCTTTTTCTTCTTCGTTGATTTTGCCGGCGCCTGTACGCCTGCGTCCTGCTGCGGTTCTTTCGCCAAGTCAGTACCCTCGCTTGATCGCTGCCTAATCCTTCAGGGGCTAAAGCCCTCTTCTTTATTGCGCTTGAATGTCGCGGCTGAAGCCGCGACCCACAAAACGCTTAACGCAGACCATTACTCACGAAGCTGCTACTTGCGCGCGGCGACCTTCTTCTTTGCCGCGACGGCGCCCTTGCGCGGCCCTTTGCGCGTGCGCGCGTTCGTGTGCGTGCGCTGGCCGCGCACGGGGAGATTGCGCCGGTGGCGCAGGCCGCGGTAGCACTGGATTTCGATCAGCCGGCGGATATTCATCTGGACCTCCTTGCGGAGATCGCCTTCGACGCGGCCCTCGGATTCAATCGCCTGGCGCAGACGGTTGATTTCTTCCTCGGTCAGGTCCTTGACCTTTTTGGTTTCTTCCACGTTCGCCTTGGCGCACAGGGAGCGGGCGCGCGGCTGCCCGATTCCATAGATCGACGTCAGGCCAACCCAGATGCGTTTCTGCGGCGGTAGA
>DATNIO010000079.1:0-5223 GCA_035604385.1 Verrucomicrobiia bacterium
CACGATTGCGGAGAACGAGCAAAATATGCGGTCGGGGGTTTGGGTAGGACAGCCACTCTTGGCTGTCCCCTTTCGTCCACCTAGTGCTGGGCGGGACAGCCAAGAGTGGCTGTCCTACTTGAATCGCAATCCGACCCACCACCAAATATGCCGGTCAAGAACGGGAAGGTAAATTTCAGTTACAATGCGCCAGCGAAGAGTATCGCGCGACATAAATATTGGGTCATGTTAGAAATCGCTTTGGGAACAGGGAGGAAACCGGGTATGCAACGCGAACGGATCGCTCGCGTCTCGGCGCAAGATAATAGCTGGTACCTGAGCCGCCGCGGCCTGTTGCAACGGGCAGGCTGGGCGGTCGCGGCTGCGGGATTTTCGCGAGTGCCGGCGTTGGCTGAGGATTCCGTCAGTCCGGCAATGGCCCGGCTCAGTTCCTACATGAGCGAAGCGCGCAATCGCGCGCTGCCGGACGAAGTGACCGAGAAGGCTAAGCACCACGTCCTCGACACATTCGCCGCCATGGTTTCCGGGTCGGAACTCGTTCCCGGACAAGCGGCGCTCAAGTTTGCCAGGAGCTACGGCGGCGAGAAAGTTTCCACTGTCATCTGCTCGAATGTGCTGTGCGGCCCAATGGAGGCGGCGCTCGTCAATGGCGTGCTCGGCCACTCCGACGAGACAGACGACGCGCACGCCCCGACGCTCGCTCATCCCGGCGTCGCCGTGGTCCCTGCGGCGCTGGCGGTTGGGGAACAATTCGGAATTGGCGGCGCGCAGTTCCTGCGCGCTGTGGCGCTCGGTTACGATGTCGGGACGCGCGTCGTGCTGACCATAGGCGGCGCATCCGTCCAGAGCGAGGAACACCGGAGCACCCACAGTATCATGGGAATTTTCGGCGCCGCCGCGGCCGCGGCCAGCGCGGCGAACCTCAATCCGCAACAGATGCGCTGGGTGCTCGATTACACGGCGCAGCAATCCTCCGGCATCGCTGCTTGGCAGCGCGATACGCAGCACATCGAGAAGGGTTTCGTTTACGCCGGCATGCCGGCGCGCGGCGGCGTCACCTCAACCCTGCTCGTCGAATCGGGCTGGACCGGCGTCGATGACATCTTCTCGGGAGCCGACAATTTCTTTCTCGCGTATGCGCCGCAGGCGAATCCGGCGGGACTTGTGGAAAAGCTCGGCGAGCGCTTCGAAGTCGTGGCGACCGACATCAAGAAATGGACTGTGGGAGCGCCCATCCAGGCGCCGCTTGACGCGCTGGAAATTCTGCTGAAGCGGCGTCCATTCTCAGCAGACGACGTACAGCAGGTGACGGTCCGGGTTGCCAGGACGCAGGGGTCCGTCGTGAACAACCGCGAGATGCCGGATATCTGCCTGCAACACATGGTCGCGGTCATGTTGATCGACAAAACGGCGTCGTTCAAATCGGCGCACGACAAGGCTCGCATGCAAGATCCGGCAGTCCTGCGCGTGCGGGCAAAGGTGAACCTTATCCTTGACGACGACGAACTCCAGCGCGCTTTGCCGCGCCGCGAGGCGATCGTCGAAATTGCGTTGGCGGACGGCACGAAGCTCAGCGAGCACGTCACGGCCGTGCGCGGCACTCCGGGAAATCCGATGACGCGCGAGGAGGTCGTGAAGAAGGCGCGCGATCTGATGACGCCCGTCCTCGGCGCGGCAAACACGACAATCCTCATCGACAAAATGCTCGGGCTCGAAAACGTGAAGAACATTCGAGAGCTGCGGCCTTTGCTGCAACTGGCGTAACTATCGCAAGAGCTCCGAATCTCGGGAAGATGGTTCGGCAGGTGAAGTGGCGCAGGCTTCCAGCCTGTGGGTTTTAGACCTTGCAAGGACTAACCCCCACAGGCTGGAAGCCTGCGCCACTAAATTCAGCGAGAAAAAGGTGGCCAGGCAACTTTCTTGGCTTCTATTTCTTTGGAATGATGGGAAGGAGCAAGAAAGGCTGCCGGTTTTTTTCGCTGTGCAGTGTGGTCACGCCAGAAAAAATCTTGGCCGGGCGGTCGGTGGGATCGTCATGCAGAAACGGTCCGCAACCTCGAAGTTCATTTTTGAAATTGGAAAGTTTTCCGCCCCGGCACGCGTGCTCGTAATCCTTGCCGCGGATCGTAAGCGCGATCCGGTACCCCGCGGGGACCACAATGCTGGTCGGCCAAATCTCCACATCCAATTCCACCGGCGCGCCGGGCTTCAAAGGCTGCAACATGTCGTGCGTATGATACGGGCGCCACGGTTTCGAGAGGGCTGAATCAAGCTTCCGGTGCGAAGCGCGCAGCCATCCTTGGCCGACCGGCGTGTGCGGGTCGATTGCTCCCTGAAAAACAATTTCCTTTAGGTCCGGGGAGAAAACACGCAGCACGGCGAAAATATCGGCGTCTTCGGTGCTCGAGGAAAGAAATAGTTTCACCGCGGAAGGGCCCGTAATTTCAGTTTCGGCCGTCAGGGGCGGCGTCACGAGCGTGATGCCGTCGCCCATCGCGTCAAAGGAATGGCTCGCGGACTTCGCAGGCGGCTGCGTAACCAGCGCGCCGCTCGCAAAATCGAAATAAAATTTCGTCCACTGCGTGCGGGCGAGCGGCCATTCCTTCTCCACGCGCTCCTCGAAACGTTCGAGATGGCGCACCTGCAACCGCACGCGCGGCTCGCGGTCCCAGCCATTCTTTTCGCCTTTTAAAAAGTGATCGAAGAAACGCTTCTGTATTTCGCGGCCGTAATCGGTATAGAAATGCGTCCAGTGTTCGATCCCGTGGACTTCGAGCCATTTTTGCGGGGCCGCCGCTCGCAAGAAACCCTCGAAATTGCCGCGCGGATGCAGCCCCTGGCCGCCCCAATTCGCAGAGGAGAGCAGCGGCACGTTCACCTTGGACCAGTCGGGCGAGCGATCCTTGCTGTACTCATCATCGAGCGGATGCGCCAGGAGGTCAGCGCCGAAATTGCACCGGTTGGCGGCCAGTTCCGCATCGGTCAAAGTTTCCGGCCCGCACACGAGATCACCCGTCGCGCGGCTGCGCGGCCCGCGCGTTCCAAGTCCGTGCTGCACCGTCTTGACCTGCATGTCATACCAGTTCGCCCAAAACGTGCAATAAATCCCGCCGTGATGCGAGGTATCGCGGTACCACTCCGCCGCCCCTTCCCAGACGCAAATCGCCGCCAGATGCGGCGGCCGCAGCGTCGCCACCTGCCACTGATTGATCCCGTAGTACGAAATCCCGTTGAGGCCGACCTTGCCGCTGCTCCACGATTGTTCGCCGGCCCAGGCAATGCACGCTGCAAAATCGCGCGTCTCACGCGGCGAGAAGGGATCGACAAATCCGGGAGAGCGTCCGCAGCCCCGGCTGTCCACTCGCACGCAGGCGTAGCCGTGCGGCACCCATTTCTCAGGGTCCACCACTTCCCAGTTTTGGTAAAGGTTCGTCGAGCCCGCCACTACATCCGGATGATTCCGCGCCATGGCCTCCCATGCGTCGGGGTAGCCATCCTGAAAGGCGAGCCCTTTTGCATAAGGCCCGTATGTGAGCAACACGGGATAGCGTCCTTCGCTCGCCGGACGGAAAACGTCGGCGCGCAGCACGATGCCGTCATCCATGGGAATCGGCGCGTCCCAATCGATCCGCATTCCGTCGCGGATTTCAGTTCTTGCTTGCGCGTCGCGTTCCTGAGTCATCTTCCATCCTCGATATGCGAATTACGCGGGCAGCGGCTTTCCCTTCGTCTCCACGCCGAAGGGAAGAAGCAAAAGCCCGACGATGAAAGCAACAGCGGTGAGCGCCACGGGAATGCCCAGCGTTTGAAAGTGGCGCACTCCCACTCCCACAAGAAATGTAGCGCCCGCGCCGGCGAAGCGTCCCACATTTTGCGCGAAGGCCAGGGCGCTTGCCCGGCATTCGGTTTCATACTGCTCCGGCAACCAGAAAGAATATACGGTGTAATTCGCTCCGCCAATCCCCAGGAAAAAGAGGCAAACGAAAAACCATTTCAGCGCGTCCGTCTGCAGATAGAAAACGTATCCGAACGTCACAACGATCACCACGAACATCAGCGAATAGAAAATCGCTTGATTGACCTTGCGCCCCAGCCGGTCGGCAATGCCAGGCACGCTGAGCGCGCCCAGGATCGTTCCAATTGAAAGGATCGCCGTGCCATAGGACGCGAGCCGCGCCGCTTGAAACGGCGAATGCCCCGCTCTTGCGGCCAAATACGTGATCGCCGCCGGAACATACACCGAGCCCGCCCACAAACCAATTGTTGAGACGAGCTGGTACATCAGATTGAGGAAAGTGCGGAGGCGATAGCGCGGCGAGAATATTTCCAAAAACGTATGTCGCATCGTCAATCTCTGGCCAAGCAGTCCTCGCTTGGCTTCCCAGCGCGCGGGCTCCGTCATCCCTTTGCGAATCAGGATCACGAGCAGCGCCGGCACGCCGCCGACCACGAACATCCATCTCCAGCCGTACCGGCTGCCGACAAAATAATTGGCCAGGGCGGCCAGAAAAAATCCGAAGTAATAACCCGTGTGCATCATTCCCGCGCCCATGGTTCGCCGCTCTTCCGGCCACTCTTCCGAGATCAGCGTCGCGCCGATCCCCCATTCTCCGCCGATGCCGATTCCGGCCAGAAGCCGAAGCGCGGCGAGCATCCAGATGTTCGTGGAAAAAGCGCTCAACAAAGTAAAAAGGGAAAAACAAATAATGGTGAGCATCAAGGTGCGGACGCGTCCAAACCGGTCGGCGACCGGCCCCCACAAGAGAGCCATCCCCCACCCGATCAAGAACAAAGCGAACAGAATCCCGCCGTAATATCCGATATTGGCGGTCGTGGGCGGAATTCCCGATCGAGGCAGCAATTCGCGCAGCGCCGGAACCAGAACGAGCGCGTAGATGAAGGAATCCATGCCATCCAGCACCCATCCGCCCCACGCCGCCCAGAACCCGCGGACTTGATTTGGCGTCAGCGGGATTCGAGTCGGTGTCATTTGCGGATGGGATGATACCACCGCGAACCTAAGAATCAGTCCGCAGGACGACGGCGGGTACTGTCCCAATTTCGAGCTTTCTCCCACGAACGATTTTGTAGCGCCCGCCTTCAGTGTACGGTGCCATGACATACTTTACAGTTTTTTGCGGACGTTGCCAGGACATCCTTTACACCTCGGTTAGAGTTTTGGCCGAGGAGGCTGGAGACGATGCCCTGGAGAACGACCGGCGT
>DATNIO010000080.1:0-37032 GCA_035604385.1 Verrucomicrobiia bacterium
AGGGACTGACCGTGACAGATTTCTTCTAGTGGTGTTCTTTGGTGACCACGTGAGCGAAATCTCTCTCGCTGCAAGGCAACGCTTCCGGCAGTATCGCCTTGGGATCGGGATTGAGGAGGGCTACGCGCGGAGTAGTTGTCCAGGGCTCGAGCAGCACGTCGGGATCCTCCACGGTCGCCGTCCAGGTGAGCGTGTTGCCATCGCGATGGAAACGCTCGATGACATGCATATTTTCGCTGTGGAAATAGCCGCCGAGCTGGTCAAACCAACTGGTGCTGTTGAAACCGATGGAGTCGACCACCATCGTGTCGCCTTCCCAGTGGCCAATCGATTCGCCGTTCCACGTCCCGTCCAAATCTTCCAGGTTCGTGTGCTTGCGTCCATCGGTAGGAATCATGCGATAGCTTGTTGCGGTGGCGATCAAGCCGCCCTGCCCCGGATAAACGAAGACCAGGTACTTGGGAGTTTGGGCGATGTAAGACGGAACACCCATGCGTGGAACCCCGGCCGGCATGCAGTTATTCGAGGGATCTTCTTCATTGGAATTCGCGTCGAAGTCCTTTACACGCTGCCAGTATTGGGGCTTGTAAATCGGTCGATTGGACCCCATCCGCCGAAGGAGCGTGGCGGCACGTTCGTTCTGCTCGTTATTCTGCCGCGTGCGGTTCTGCAGCGGCCAAGTGGCAATCTGTACGCCGCTGTGAATGTCGCGGGTGGCGTCCGGCCCGACTTCGATGCCGACGTTGTGCATTTGATTTGGAACGCCGAGCAAATTGTCGGCCAAGCCATTCCAGAGCCCCGTCAAGTCGGGATGGCCGTCGGGAGCCATGGGCGTGGGTCCCGTCGGCGTCGGCGGCAATGTGTTTTCATGGTCCATGCGCGGACCGCCGTTATTCTGCGCAAAGATCGCGGCTGGAAGTAGGCACAGCAATGCAGCGGTAACAATAATCCTGTTGAATCGAAAGTGAGGCGTCATGCGGAAACTCCTTTCCATGCTTAGTTGCCGTTAGGGTCCGCGGCAAACTTAAACACCCGGCCATCCGCAAGCTTCAATTCCTGCAGAAAACCGGTCGTCGAACCATCCTTGGCAGCCAAACCCGAGGCAGTTACTTCATCGCCGGGCTTCAAGCCGCCGCGATCTTCCCTGCTCATTCCGGCCCGGCGAAGCGCGCCAGGACCGCCAAGTTCGAAGGCCCATTTCTGAACTTTGCCGTCGGCGCCCGTAACGTTTATGGTCAGGTAGGAATGGGGATTAATCCACTCCACCTTGGCAACCGTTCCGGAGACCGTAAAAGTCTTGTGGATATCGAACTGAGCTTGGACGGAATGGTGCGCGGACACCGGTCCCGCCAGTACCAAGGCCAAAAGCAAAAATGCTCCGCTGATTAAAGCGTTCCTGTCTATATGATGCATCGTATTGCCTCCGTTGCTAACTTGACGCGCGCGTTGCAGTTTTCGTTACAGGAGAATGATTTGTTTTTATTCTAACTCTTAGCCCGCACGGGACACAACGAATTATGCACAGACCTCCTTTATTTATGGACGGAGATCGTATCGGAATAGGATTGGATGTACCGGCCCAGGGTGATGACCGTAAACCACAGGACCAGAGAGGTCGCGGCAATAAATTTGGCAAAAGGCGGCGCGTCCTCTCCAGGTCCCAAACCCTCAACAGAATCGAACGCACCGGTCAAATAGAACACCCCTACATTAAGGCCAAGAAGCATGATGGCCAGCATCTTGAGCCAAAAAGCCCAGTCATAAGTGTAATAATTGCTCATGCCGGTAAAAGCCAGAATGCCGGTTACAAGATTGATGCCGAACCCAGCTATCGCCCACGGGACTAACCGGTGCAACGGGTCTATCGGAATCTGCTTGGCAAATCCCAACATGCGCAAATCGAGAATGCCTACTGTCCCGATCAGCAGGGCCAGCCCCACGAAATGCAAGTCCATCATGAATGCCCACCACCACTTGCTGGCCGTCATGAGTTCGGCAAATTTTCCGGGCGATGGCTCGAACCGGTGCACCACCTTCGAGAGCATGGACCCTTCCGTTACTTCTTCATGACCGGTCCCAATCTCCGGGTGGCGGATGTCACCGCCTGTGGTCCCGACTCTGGCCATGAGGCCCGCAGTCAAAATCGAAAAAAGCAGCACGGTGGACAGGCTCCAGTTCCAGCGTATCGCACGTGGCGTCTCCTGTGATTTCCAAAGCGCTACCAGGGAGAAGGCGCCGGTGATTTCCATGAAAAGCAGCGCCAGCATCGCCGCGCCCTGGTGCCTTTCGATCATGGCGTCTGAAACGCCGGGAAGGTTTTTAATCGCTCCCTGCGCGCCAGTCCCGCTAAAAAACACCAAAATCGCCAGGAGAGCCATGACCGGGAAAATAATAAGGCTCGCGCGCCTGAGGTCATCGTTTTTTCCGAAGAGTGAAATGAGGAGCAAGCCAAGGCCGACAAGCGTGCCGATAATCGGAAAATGATTCAGTAGCAGATGGAGATGGACAAAATTCATTCACGGACCCCTTCAGCAACCCTTTTACGACGGATATGTCAGATACTTGTATGTGTATGCCAGCAAGCGGCCCGCTGTAATCGCTCCGAACCACAAGATGAGAGACCATTTTGCCAACGTTGCGCCTCTTGCCATCATGTCGGCTTCGCTCAGGCTGGCGTCCGCAAACACCTCGCTCTTAAGCCTCTGCATGACCCATACGGCGAAGCCGATCACAGCCAATTTTAAGTAAAAGTCCCAATTCGTCAGGGACTTCGTCGGATAGGCAACGACCAGCAATACGCCGGTTACGGCATTCATCGCGAACCCGATCCACATGATGCGGAACAATCGTTGGAGCGGCGCGAGCGGTATGCCGCGCGCAACTCCGAGAAGCCGCAAATCCACCACCACATTCGCGCCGACTAATAGCGCCAGGCCAAACGTGTGAAACAGAAGAATGAAATAGAACGCAAAAGGCGATTCGGATTCCCGCAGCCAGGTGCTGAAGCCGGTATCTTCGATCGTTTGCAAGAATAATGGCGGGGCCAAGCTCGTCTCCTTAATCGGGATTTTCTTATCGGCCGCACGGCCACTTATAGCACACCAACCCAATAGCCGTGCGGCCGAGATTACATGCGAATAACCGCCACGTGCAGGTCGGTTTGATTAAGTGTGCGAAAAAAAGGGCACGGATGAAAACCATTCGTGCCGGACCCTGGCGTCCTGAAGCGAGTCCCGATTGAATCTACGTTGGCCGACAAAATCGGTTTCAGATTTGAAGGCTTGCGGGGCCCTCGCGCGTTCCAGCCGCGAAGGCCCCTCAATCCTGCAAGACTCAAAATTCAAGTCTCAACGCGAGCTGGATTTCCCGCTGGTTATCCTGCACCTGTTGCGTGACCCGCCCATTGCCCGGCTGTTCCGAGAATGGGCTGACGTCAGTTGGGTCGCCTAGGAAAACTTGGGTGTTCAGGTGCTGGCCGCTAAAGTTTGGGTGGTTTATGACGTTGAAGAATTCGGCGCGGAACTCCAGCGTGCCGCCCTCTCCCAGGAATCCCAGCTTCGTGTCCTTCACCAACGAAAAGTCCCAATTCCTTTCGGCCGGCCCGGTCAGGATGTTGCGCCCTGCGGTGCCCAACTGGCCAATCGTGCTCGAACAATTTGTTAGCCCTGGGCCAGTACAATTCGGAGGCAGCGAGAACATGGCCCCGTTGAACCAATTGTTAGGATTGCCCGTAATGACCGTCTTGGGATCGAAGGGAATGGGAGTGTAAGCACATGGATTGTTCCCCGCTGCCGGCTGTCCGGGCTGTGACGTGCAAGGGTAAGCGGCCAGCAACGCTGGCGTATTGGCAATGGGCCGGTCACCTTGTTGGCCCTGCAATACGAGGGAATTCGAGCGATTGTCACCGATAAGCGGCGAGAATGGTTGGCCACTCTGAATGCTCACGATGCTGCTCATGAACCAGCCGTTCGCCGCCTTGGCCAGAAACCCGTTGTCCTTCCTCAAGTTCGGGAGATGATACAGCACGTTAATTTCCCAATTGTTCTTGATATTGAAGCACGCCGGGCCTTGGTCTACGCTTGGATTCAGCGGATAAACGCCCAGCAGGCCACCCGAAACAATGCAGTCCTGTATGTTGGACTGGCCCTGCGTTTCATCGGTTACCCGGCTCCGAGTAAAGGCGCCACTGATTTCCAATCCATGGCCAATCCTCTTTTGCAGCACGACTTGCAGAGCGTTGTAACGAGAAGACGCGGACGTGGCTACGTTGATGTCGCTGCCGAAGTTCGGGTTGAGGTTGACGTAGTTAGGTGAAGAGGAATCCCAGAATGGGACCTTGCCGCCAACGCAAAGACTGGCGGGGTCGCCGCACGGGCCAAAAGACGTAGGGACAATCGGATTTCCGTCGCGGACTGTGGGCAGGTGAACTCCGTGATTGCCCACGTAGGCTACTCCTGCCATCATGTCCCACGGCAATTGCTGCTGAACACTGGCGTTGTATTGGATCATATAGGAGCTCTTCCAGTTGTAATCAATAAAGGTCGGTGTGAAGACACCGAGTTTATCCGGCGTGTAGAAGCTCCGTACTTGATCGGGGATGGGCAAGGGAAACCCGGTTGTTCCTAATGTTGTCTCCCAACTCTGTATACTGGGGATTTGTGGAGTACCGGCTCCAACGTTTATGTCGACCAATCCTGCATACGGCAGAGATCCGTTCGCGGTTTGCCCGAGGGCCGTTCCGATGTTCCCCAAGTCATAGTAAACTCCGGCGCCGCCACGTACGGCGGTCTTCCCATTTCCGAAGAGATCATAGGCCAACCCTACGCGCGGGCTGAAGTTTTTCAACGTGTTGTTCTGGATGACGGGGCCAGGCGTAAACGGGTCGGTGAAGTCGTTTAGTTGCCTGGATTCTCTGTGATTCAACTCGTGGGGCGTGTTCATGAATTCATACCGCAAGCCCAGGTTTACGGTCAGCCGCTGCGTTACCCGCCAGTCGTCCTGGCCGTAGAGGCCATAGGTATTGAAGATGAAATCCCGGTTTTCGGTGGCAAAGGTAGGTGCAAACTCAACTATGGTTGGCAAGGCCTGCAAGAAATCAGAAAATTGATTGTATTGGAGTTGCCCATTGAATGAGTTGGTCGCCTGGCTTGATTCATTATACCGGTTGAGCAGGATGCCGAACTTGAAGGCGTGTTTGCCACGGCTCCAATTCACGTCGTCGCTCAAAGTATAGATGTTCTGTTTGGCAAACGTCGTGGGGGCGGCGTTGACAGAGCCGAACTCGGCATATGCTCCGCCACCGGATCCGGCCAAGTCGACCACGCCGGTGTCAAAGCCCGGCACGAGCTGGGGACCAGTTCCTCCGGGCAAGCCGATGTTATCCTCGTTGATAGAATTGTTGGTGCGGCTGAAGGAAAAGCGCACGGCATTGAATACCGTAGGGGAGAAAATGTGATTTTCAGCCAGCGTAACCCACTGGTTTCGCGCGGGCACCAACTCGCGGAAGTAGCTGAAGTCACCTACCGTTTCGTTTTGAAGTGCATTGTCTATGGTATAGCGGGCAAAGAAGGAGTCTTTGTCGGAAAAAGTCTGGTCGAATCGTATCTGCCCGTAATTCTCTCCGAGACTGTTATGGTCATTGAAAGTTTGAACGGGGGGGTTGCCACTCACAGGGTCGAACACCTGCCCTGGGTTGGGTAGAGGCACGATAGCCAGGAAAGGAGCAGTATATTGACTGAGCGTCACTCCAGGGGAGGACGCCGTGATCGGATTGCCCATCGCGTCGGTGTTACCTATAAGGTCTGGACATTCTGTCGGCGTGATCAAGGTGCCAGCGCCGAAAGTCGGAGCGGCTGCGTTCGCCGGGTGGCATCCCGCGCTAGGCACCGGGTTATTGATCGGGACCCCCAAGGATTCCCGAATTCCTTCGTAAACGGCGTAAAAGAACGTCTTGTCTTTTTTGATGGGGCCGCCAAATGCTCCTCCAAATTGGTTCTTTCGAAGTGGCGCTCTGGCCACGCCATTCTGGTTAGAGAAGAAGTCATTGGCATCGAGCGCATCGTTTCGGAGATATTCGAATGCGTCGCCGTGCCATTGGTTGGTTCCTCCCTTGCTCACGGCCACCATCTGGCTGCCCATCGCTAATCCATACTCAGCCTGGAAAGTGCCGGCAACGATCTTAAACTCTCGAATGCCGTCCAAACCGAGGGCATCGCCGGACTCGCCAGCCACGGGGCTGCGGCCCAACATGGTCTGCAGGATGGCGCCGTCCAACGTAAAATTATTGGACCTCGGCGGAGCCCCGTTCACGCTAAAGGAGGTGCCTCCAACCTGGTTCCGTTGGTTTTTGTCTTGGTTGACGCCCGGCTGATAGAGAGCCAGGTCAATATAATTCCGGCCGTTCAGGGGCAGTTCTGTCATCTTCGTCTCGTTGACCGTGCCACCGAGAGTGGCGTCCTGGGTATTGATCATGGGCGCTTCCTCAGTCACGACAACCTGCTGGTCCGCGGATCCCACCTCGAAATCCAAGTTGATCACAGCTTGCTGAGTCACTTCGAGGGTGATGCCCTTTCGAGTCACGGTCTTGAAACCGGGGTGCTCGGCTCTTACTTCATAGCGGCCAACGGGCAGTTCCGGCGCTCGAAATTCGCCGTCGTCACTGGTCTTCACGGTCCGCACGGTGCCTGTATCCACGTTCGTAATCGTCACGGTGACATTCGGCAAGACTCCGCCGGATGAATCTTTGGCAATACCCAGGATGGTCGCCGTCGGCAACTGGGCGACAACCGGAATCGCCAGCAAAATCAGCACTGCAATCGAAACGACGCTTAGGCACAAACTCTTACGAACTGATCCCATGTGGCCTCCTCTGACGTAGTCGCCCAACGTTTCCCCACCATCGCAGGCTGCACATCTGCGGAAATTCGGTTAGACACACACTCTCGCTGAACCCCATCCCCAGGTTGCCGAATTGCAAATTTTTTTCATTTCCCGTGACAGATCTGGCCGGACACCCTACTCCTAGTTGGGAGGAGACTGATCCCAATGCCTGCATCCTGTCAAGAGAAAAAACACTGTATCTCGCGGTGATATTGAAATGTCCGGACTATAGACAGTAGTTAATTTCATTTTGCTAATTCTTTGCATGCAAAGAAATTCGTCCCAGCGGAAACTCCCAGCGCCGGATAAGAAGACACGGCCGTGGGACTAAAATCGAGAAGATCGATGGGGGCTTGAGGGGAGCGCGCCCTATTGCCCAAGAGGCGCTAGCGGCAGTGATTCCGAGGCGGACAATAATGATTGGCGAGCCTAACTTACGCTAGGTAGTTATGAAAAAATCGGACTCGAACCCGCGATGCCAGGAGCGGATGGATTCGCGACAGCGGAACATTCGTCCAGCTGCTGGAAGATTGTGCATGCACACCGCGCGAAAGCGCCCGCTTACGAGGCGCTTAGGGCCGGCAGACCGTTCATGATCAATCTAACGTCATGGCGCGGGTCATTCACGAGTTTCCATTCATTGTTGATAATCATCGTGGCTCGCTCGACCGCAGTGTATGCGAGCCATTTGGGCGTGCCCGCAGCGCTGGGATTGCCTGTGTGCGCGAAAGCGGCCCATGCTCCGCTTACTTTGTCCGCCAACGGCTGAAGTTCAGGACCGTTGCCGACCTCCTCCGGCTGTTCCTCAACATTATTGAAGACGAACGGAAGCTCAACGGTATGCGGCGAATGACGCTTGCCGCCCTCTACCGGCGTCTCCCAAGCGAACAGGTACATATAAACCGGCGCTTTGCCCTGCGCGGCCTTGCGCTCGGCCTGCGTGATGGCCGCCGTGGGGAACGCGGTGATCAGGAAGTAGATTTGGCTGGGCGACGCATTGGGCATCTCTTTCCGGTATAGGTCGATCAGCTTATCCGTAGCATCCCCAAATCGCTGCGTCAGGCGCGTCCGCATTCCCGCCTCATCCAGCGAAAAGAGGGGAGAGTCTGGCTGAGTAAAGAACGTGCCCTCGGTATTGACCGTCCCGACGATTAGCGGCACGTCAGCGGAAATATCCGGGGCGGCCGGATCGAAAGGATCGCGTGGAAGGGCTCGGCCGTCCACCACTGGGGCGAAGTTGAAAGGAGCTGTTCCCGGGGCCGATCCGCGGTTATCGATGGCCGAGAGCAAACGATCCACGGGGAGCTTTTGGAGGTCGTCGACTTGGTTTGGCTGTAGGCCCAGCTTGGCGAGGACTCGCTGTGTCGTCTTGTTGGCATCGTCGCGATGGATTCCCGTCAAGAGGGAGCCGCTTTCGATGATCGCTTTGTGGAACAGGCCTTTGGCGGGAGGCATCGCGAGCAAGGTGCTAATCTTCAAACCGCCGCCGGATTGGCCAAAAATCGTGACATTGCCGGGATTTCCGCCGAAATGAGAAATATTGTCACGGACCCACTCGAGTACGGCAACGATGTCGAGCAGTCCGGCATTGCCGGAATCGGCATATTTCTCGCCGCCCACATCCGCCAGATACAGAAACCCAAAAATATTAAGCCGGTGATTCACAGATACGACCACCACATCCCCGGAACGGGCCAGGTAGTTGCCGTCAAAAGCGTGCGCCGAGCCCGCGCCAGATGTGAAGCCGCCACCGTGCAGCCAGACCATGACCGGCCGCTTGCGTCCGTCATTCACGCCGGGCGTGAAAATATTCATGACCAGGCAATCCTCTCCCTCTACGGCGGGCTGCCTATGATTCAAAATAAGCGGGTTCGGCGGGCCGCCCAGTTGCGGCGCGGTCGGACCGTTCTGGAAAGCTTCGCGCACTCCGGTCCACGGCTCCGGCTTGCGGGGAGGCATGAAGCGGTTGTTGCCCGCCGTCGATGCGCCGTAAGGAATTCCTCTGAAAATGTGGGTCCCGCCCTGAAGGACACCACGAACTTTTCCCGCGGTCGTTTCCACGATGGGCCCTTCGTATTTTGACGAAGGTTCAACGGCCAAGGCTGCCGCAGGAATCAGGCCACTAAAAAGGGCGCCGGCAAATGCCGCGCCACCGCCCAGTAGCGAGGACTTCATCAGCGCCCGGCGGCTGAAATTGAGGCTCGTAAAATTATTTCCGGGATTGCCATTGTTTTTTCGGTGCATGGATTTGTCCCTCGCTCGTTTCTACAGCGGAATGTTTTCCGACATTGAAATCGGAAATCCGGAGATAGACTCCATTTCAAATTTTGCCGGTTGCAGCCGTATAGCATACTTCTGCTGGCGTTTATCTACTTTTCGTGCGCGTAGACCGCGATGCAGCCTTGCTTCGCAGGCAGGCCAAACATGACATTGCACACGTCCGCCGGCGACGCAGCTGTCGGGATTGCGATCGGAACGAAAACGTGATTGTTGCCTTGAAAGGCCGCCACGGAGTGGGATCCCGGTCCGGCCGGCAAAGTAGAGAGTACTGCGCCGGATTCGGCATCGATGACGCTTAGGGTCGGATTGCCTGCGAAGCCGCTTGGAGCGTAGAAATTATTGTCGCCCGAGTTGTACCAGACTTCATCGGCGCCCTTCGTATCTGCGAGAGTGGTGATCTCCTTCCCATCCACGCCATTCAGAATCAACAGCGGCTTTCCGCCCCCACAACCAACCAGCAAGTGCTGAGACGGACCTAAAGCCAGACCGGAGCCGCAAATGCCAGTCGGATACGTCGCCTCTATTACAGGTTCCTTTGGGTCCTTGAGGTTGAAGACGGCGACCTCGGAAGTTCCTTCCGGGCCCGGCACCGTGGCCAGCATGCGGCCGCCTTTCAGGTCGGGATCCCACACCGGTTGCTCAAACCCGCGAGCATTCGGAAACGGAATCTTGCTTAGAACCGCGTAGGGTGGGTCGGAAGAGATCAATGTCGCATACGGAGGTTTTTCCGCGGGATTTCCGACCATGATGACGTGATCCTTTGGGTCAAATCCAATTTCGTCGGCACGGCACGAAGCCCCAGTGGAAATCGTAGCGACAGGGCTGAGGTTAGTAAAGGGAGGCTGCGCATTGTTCAGGTCAAATACCTTCACAATGCCGTGGGCATCATCGGCCCAGAGGTGATTGTCGGAAGTGACAACGACACCGCTCGGGCCCATTCCTTGCGTCGGCCCGCAAGGGTCATCGGGCAAACCTACTCCATGAAACCCACCGATTCGCCCCAGGAATAAATCGTTTTCGGCGTCGATAACATCGACGCTGGCATTTCCCGCTTCGCCCAAGTAGTACCTGCCCGTAGCCTGATCGACCCAGCTGATATCAAATCGGAGAGGATTGCCGGGCAAGTAGATTGCGCCGACCAATTTGAGAGGCTTCTTCTGATTCGTTTTTTGCCGGGTCGCCGAGGTGTGCTGTGTATCCTGGCCTGGACGCGTGCTGATTGTCACAGTCAAGGCCAGCGCAAGAACCAGGAAAAACATTCCGGCCGGTTTTGTTTTCACAGAAACACTCCTTAAGAGTGTAGGAAATTTCTTATGCAGGAATCACTGGCTTGCGGTCCGTCGAATGCGCAACTTTACGAGTCATGCCTTCACTTACTTCTCGAAATTGCTGAAATCCAGATAGTCACCCGAGCATGAGATTTCTCCCAGCTCCCAGTTTGGCCTCAGCTGGTAATAGAACGTTGTCGTCCAGGGCTTGGCCAACGCCTTGGGGTCTTCCATGGTGATGTCGAGTTCCATGTGATCGTAGTTCACCCGCCGGAAGCGCTCGACGACGTGCAACTGATCGCTGTGTGGATGGCCGATTCGATCGAGCCAGGTCTTGTCGTTAAATCCGACCGTATCCACGACCAAAGTGGTGTTCCCATCCCAATGGGCGACTGAAGTTCCCAACCAAAGGGGATCTGGATCCTTTGGGATCGGACGGCCGTCGGTATAAAAACGGCGCACCGTGTGATCGTACTCGTAAAGCATGAGGATATATTTGGGGGTTTGTACGAACTCAAATGGATATGGGTGGAAATAGACGCGCGGCACGCCAGGAGGATCGCATCTCGTGAGCACCGGGTCGTTCGTCGTCTTGAGTGTGAACTCCCCTCCATTGGAGGGTTTGGCCTCCGCAAGCTTCGCCGCCGCCCAAGGCGTCAACTCCGGAGGATCTTTTGTAAAAGTGTAGTTGGTAAAACCACGCTGTGACCCAGGAGGGTTGCGCATCATCCAGACGCCAGTCAGATCGTGCGCAGGAGCGGGCGCTGACTCAGCCTTAACCGGCGCATTGCGGTCAATCGTCTGTTGAGCCGGTGTTTGCGCGCATAGACCGTTTGAGAGGAGCAGCGCCGCGACCATTGCGAACATCAAGTTGCTCAAGCCCCTGCGCACTTTGGTCCTCCTGTTCGTTGCTGACCCGTACACCCTGGCTTGCTGAGACCGGGACCGGTCATTCCTCAAAGAGGTGTAGCTGCTGTCCATCGGGCCCAATGAGCTTGTTGATCCACATGGTGTGCGGGTCGTCCTTGGCAATGTAGCCGCTGGCCGTGATGGAGTCTCCGGGCTTCAGCGTGTGCTTGTCCCAACCGGCCCTGGACAGTTTGTTCGGAGCGGTCAGTTCGGCCTGCCACTTTTCGACTTCGCCCTTGTCGTTCTTCACGTCAAAAAAAAGTTGAACGTGCGGATTAATGAAACGGAAATCCGTCATCGTTCCCTTGACCGTGACAATGTTCTTCGTATCGTACGCCGCTGTCCCATGGTGAGCGAACATCGGCCCCGAAGCGGTTAGAAACGCGGCAACGCCAATTATCAAAACGAGTATTCTTTTTCTCATGGAAGCACCATTGGCGCACATCCTCTCACTGCTCCTCGTAAATTGTCAATTCCCTGTTTCAACTTGGCCGTCGACTGGCAAACCCCGAGATAGCGTCTCTCCCGGTTGGCAACCAGATGAAATTCCGAACCTTGTCTCGAAACTCCACAACGAGTGAAGCACATTGACATCCTGTTGCGTCGTCAACTAGACTCCGCGCAGTTGCCTGCCGACACTGGAGTACGTACTGGATGGAGGAACATTTCATGCAGATTCGCAAGAGATGGAACAATGCGTCCGCCGTGGTGATTTGCCTTTCCTGCTTCTTGTTTCTGGCTGTTGTTCCCGCGGCTCGAGCGCAAAACGCACCTATTTATGAAGTTGATCCTTCGTGGCCCAAGCCACTCCCGAACCATTGGCTCATGCAGGGAGTTCCGGTGATGGTCACGGATAAGGACGACCACATCTGGGTGTACAACCGTCCGCGGGACATCAACCCCGATGAGTCGGGGGCAGCGACAAAACCTCCGCGCACGGATTGTTGCATCGCTGCACCCGCAGTCTTGGAATTCGACACGGCGGGCAATCTGATCAAGGGCTGGGGCGGTCCTGGCTACGTGCCCGGTTGGCCGGCGGAGGGAATCGAAAGGCCCGGCGCAGGCGCCGAACACGCAATCCTCGTGGATCGCGAAGGAAATGTCTGGCTGGGAGGAAGCGCGCGGGGAGACAGCATCCAAAAATTTACGGGCGATGGGAAATTCCTGTGGGACTTCGGCCATCGCGGACCGAGAACACCGCCTGGGGAGAAGGCGCAACCTATAAAACAGAACAACCAGGACACCGATACTTTTCCAGGAGGGATTTTTTTCTTTGACCTGGACGAGGACGCCCACGAGATCTATATCGTGGACCAGAAGCGCGTCCTCGTTTACGACATGGAGAGTGGCGCATTCAAGCGCGGCTGGGGCGGCCACGGCATACCTTTGAGCGAGATCGACAACGATCCCACACCGCCGTACGACTGGAAATCGGGACCGCCTCCCGATCAAAAGCAATTTGCGCCCGCGCTCCACTGCGTCCACATTGCGAATGACGGACTCGTCTATATCTGCGAGCGCGGTGATGACAGAGTTCAGGTATTTACCAAGGAGGGCAAATTTGTTTCCAGCTTCTTCGTGCATCCCTCGACGCCGGCTCGCGGTCCCGAATGTGGCGGCCCCGGCAGCACCACCTTCGGCATGTGCGGGACGATTTACAATCTCACCTTTTCCCATGACCCGCAGCAGAAGTACGTGCTGATCGCTGACGGCACGAACGACAAGGTCTGGATCCATGACCGCAAAGACGGCACGTTAGCGGGATCAATCGGCGACAACGGACGCATGGCGGGACAGTTCCACTGGATCGATGCGATCGCCATGGACTCCAAGGGAAACATCTACACCGGTGAAGTGGATACCGGAAAACGCGCTCAGAAATTCGTCCTGAAAAATGGAGACGGAAAAGCGCGGCCGCATCCCCATGAATAACCGCTACGGCGGATTTTAGTGCTCGTGGTTATTGTAGCCCGCGTCTTCAGACGCGGGGTTTTTCCGGGCGTTGGCAGGCCGACACTCGTCCCGATCTGATCGGGACGAGCTACAATTTCGGAATTGAAACGGGCGGAAAAGAGGAGTCATCAATGCCGATGCGGATTGGATGGAACAGAGCCACCGCCCTTGCCATCGCGCTTTCCTGTTTTGGAGTTCTCGCCGCCGTTCCGGCCGCGCATTCACAAAACGCTCCGATGTACAAGGTCGATCCCTTTTGGCCCAAGCGGTTGCCAAACAAATGGAGCATGCAGCAGATTGTCGACATCTACGTGGACAAGGAAGATCACGTCTGGGTGATCAATCGTGCCACGGACGCGAGGCCCGACGAGTTGGGCGCAGCAACCACGCCGCCGCGCACCGAATGCTGCATCCTCGGGCCCGAGATCGTGGAATTCGACACGGATGGCAGCGTCCTCAGAGCCTGGGGAGGCAAGGATTACGTTCCCGGCTGGCCGGGCCGATTGCAGACCATCGGTGTGGACCGGGATGAGAACGTCTGGATTTCCGGAACGATGCCGGGCGACAGCATCATCAAATTCTCAAAAGACGGCAAGTTCCTTTGGGACTTCGGCCATCGCGGGCCCAAGGTGCCTGCATCGGAAGTAAAACAGAATAATCAGCAAACGGACATTTTCCCGCCGGGAATCGCCGCCTTCGAGTTCGACGAAGACGCACGCGAGCTCTACATTCCCGACGGTTTCCTGAACAAACGCGTGCTGGTGTACGACATGGATACTGGCGCGTTCAAGCGCGGATGGGGAGGCAAAGGAACCCCGCTCAGTGAGATTGATAATGACCCTACACCGCCTTACGACACATCGGGTCCGCCTCCGGATCAGAAGATGTTCGCGCCCGCGCTTCACTGCGCTCATCCCTCGAAAGATGGATTCGTCTACGTCTGCGAGCGCGGCAGCGACCGAATCCAGGTGTTCACCAAGCAGGGCAAATACGTAAAAGAATTCTGGATTCACCCATCGACGCAGTCCCGCGGCCTGCACTGCGGAGGCATCTGGAGCATGACCGATCCCCCTTGCGGGACGATCTACAATCTGACTCTTTCCACGGACCCGCAGCAGAAGTACATCCTGGTTGCCGACGGCACGAACAATATGGTGTGGATCCTCAATCGCGAAGACGGCGCTCTGGTGGGCTCCTTCGGAGGCAACGGGCGCTACGCGGGACAGCTCCACTGGATCGATTCGATCGCGATGGACTCCAAGGGAAACGTTTACACCGGCGAAGTGGAAGACGGCAAACGGATTCAGAAGTTTGTTCCTACAAAATGAATCGGGAAGGACTACGTTTTCAGTCTCGGAAGTAATTCCAGCGCGTTTTCGCGATTGATGCCGCGCAGTTCGCTCTCGCTGAATCCTCCATTGTCGATCAAACCCTGGCTGACGGCCAGCCCCGAGCCCCCGCCCAGCGGGAAATCGGTCCCGAACACAATGTGCGATGCCGGAACGAGCTTCTTGAAAGACGGCAACGTATAAGGATTAAAGGCCTGCGCGGTGTCGTAATAAAACTTTTGCAACTCGTAGATCAGGCCTTTTGGAAGCTTCTGCGCGACTCCGTTGAGGCGGCTGGTAATGTACGGCACCGTGCCGCCGCCGTGAGACCAGATAAACCGGATGTCCGGGCACCGCACGACGGTGGCGTTGGACAGCAAACTCGCAATCGTACGCGTCGTATCGAAAACAAACTCCAAACCGCGATTCTGCCCATCGGAAAGAACGGTCTGCGTGCCGCACGCAGCACAATAGGGATGGCAAAACACGACCGCTTTGCGCCGGTTCAGCTCATCCATCAACGGAGCGAATGCGGGGTTGCCGAGATATTTGCCTTGGTAGCTGGAAAGCACGCACGCGCCGTCCGCCTTGAGCGTATCAAAGGCGTATTCGAGTTCGAGAAGGGAACCTTCGACATCAGGAAGCGGCAGAGTAGCGAACAGGCCGAAGCGGCCCGGATAATCCTTAATCACCTTTGCCGCGTAATCATTGCACTCTCGCGCCAGGGCGCGCGCGGCGGCGTTATCGCCGAACCAGACGCCCGGGTCACTGATCGAAATGATCGAGGTGGCTACGCCGCCTTTGTCCATTTCATCGATTGATTTTTGGGGCGTCCAATCTTGAAGGCCGGCCTGGTTAACCCCTTTGGCGGTGCTTTCGGCAATCAATTTGGGCACGGTAAAGTGATGGTGCGTGTCGATCCGAAAAGGACGCGGCGCGGATCCCGTCTGCGCCGCGGAGCCGAATTTCGGCAGAACGGCGGAGGCGCCCAAAGCGGCGATCCCGTAGAGAACGTCCCGTCTCGATACCGCGCCGGGATTCAGGCGGCCAGTCTTACCATCCAGGTCGTGTATGCTCATGGCGGTTGCTCTTTCATCTGTGAATTTATTGAAAGCTCACAGAAACAAATTCTTGGGTCTCAAGTGACGGGACAATGCGCAGATCATACTTACCCTTCCCTGCTGATTCAAGCACAACTATTAATTTTCGGAAACGGCCATGCAATTAAATACGATTGCCAATACATTAGAAAAAACAAAGCATAACGTCTTGCTTCCGCTGACTTTTTTTGCTTTTGATGTGTCCTGCTCCTTGGTATACGATCCCGCCGAGGAATGAATCAATATGAGAAGAATTTCACTTCACCCCCTGTGTCTATTTTTAGCGATCGGGATGTTTTGGTTTTCGGCGCGCGCGCAATCTCCAACCGCCGGCGCAATCATCAAGCTGGATCCGGGTCTCGACCAACTTTTTTCAGCGGACGCGAAGCTGGAACTTCTCAAAGGCGAAGGTGCTTTTGAAGGTGGCGAAGGGCCACTCTGGATTCAACAGGGAGAAACCGGATATCTCTTATTCAGCGACGTCGGCGGAAATCGCATCTTCCAGTGGACCCCCGGCTGTTTCAAATATCCTTGCGCACCCGATGGCAAGCTATCCGTTTTTCTGGACCACTCCGGCTATGCGGACGCATCGCGCGTGGGGAGCGTGGATGCCAGCGGAGCGCACCTCTACGGGTCGAATGGACTGACGCTGGATCGAGAGGGCAGAATCGTACTGGATGCCAACGGCGACCGGGCCGTCGAGCGGCTGGAGAAGGATGGCAAACGGACCACGCTTGCGGATCACTATGAAGGAAAGCGGCTCACTTGTCCAAACGACATCGTCGTCAAATCCGATGGCGCAATCTACTTCACGGATGGCATGGCCGGATGTCTCCCGAAGAGGGAGGATGATCCGGCGAGGGAACTGCCTTACCACGGCGTGTACTCCATAAGAAACGGCAGCTTGCAAATTTTGGATAAGGATCCGGGGAATTTTCCGCCGAACGGCATTGTATTTTCCCCGGACGAAAAAATTCTCTATGTCAACAATGGTGGGCCGGGTCCAAATCAAAGGCAAATTTTTGCGTACGATGTCCAACCCGACGGCACGGTCAAAAATCGGCGGCTGTTTAGTGATTTCACGGGCGAAAAAGGACCGGGCGGCCCCGATGGCATGAAGGTCGACGTTTTGGGGAATCTTTATTCCACGGGAATGGGAGGCGTGTGGGTCATTTCACCCGCGGGCAAACGCCTGGGACTGATTCCCGCTCCGGAGGGAATGCGGTTTTCCAATTTGGCATTCGGGGATCAGGACAGCAAGACCCTGTACGTTGTCAGCCCAAAATCATTGTGGAGAATCAGGCTGAAGGTTGCGGGAATCCGACCGCAATGAGAACCCGCACACGTAACGAACTTTTCTGCTTCGCTTGCTAGTTACGATCGTCGTTGACCAGGTGTCCGTAGTCGTGGTCTACGCAGGGTGCTTCCTCCAAGGCGTGTCCGCCTTGCAGGCCATGGATCAAGTGGCGCTCGATTACCCACGGTTTGGTGAACATCTTTGGATCTTCAATCGAGATTTGCCAGTCGATCATCAAGCCTTCCCGCGTTAACTTTTCGACGACGTGCATAGCGTCGCTGTGAATCGTGCCGTTTTGGCTGAGCCACGTTTCATCCACGAAATTCGTCACGTCAATGACCATCGTGTTGCCTTCCCAGTGGCCAATCGAATCTCCGTAAAACGAAGGATTGAGCGTCGGGTCATGCTCCCGGCCATCGGTCGAGATCACGCGAAAGGCATTTTGCTCCGAAGAATTGACCGTGTCGTAGAGGAAGACGATCTCATTGGGAACTTGAACGATTTCGGTTGGCGGGCCGACGCGCGGAAAACCTTTTGGGGCGCACTTGAATGCCGGGTCTTCATGACTTTGATGCGCGCCCAAATATTTTACTTTCTCGATGACCTCCGGCTTGTAGGGAGGCAGGTTAGCGCCTTCCAGCCGGTGCTTCAGTTCGGCGACCTTATCAGGCGGCTGAACGGGCCCCTCTTGCCTGCGTTGGGTGTAATGTGTCTTTCCGTCAGCGCTTTCCGTTCCCGCGCTGACGGCGTAACCCCAACCGGCCGGTGCCCAGAATCCGGTTAGATCGGGATGCCCATCAGCCAAATGAGGAGTTGGGCCTTTCCTTGCGGCCTCTACTGCCTCCGGAGGAGGCTCTCGCCAGGGAAGTCCCGTTCCGTTCGGGTCCGCTCCAGCGAAAGGTTGATCCTTGTCAAGGCCATACCCTGTGGGGACTTTCTTCCCTTGGGTGGGAGTAGCTGCGGTCTGCGCGGCGGCATATGCTGGAATTAGGCAGACAGCAGCAAGGGAGAGTCCCGCAATTCTGGCGCAGCCAACGAAACGGAATTTCATTTCCCACCCCCTCGTTCAACGACGTTCAGCCATTCGGTGCATGTCAACTCTATTCCAACGATTCGCAGAACATACCGTCATTGGAAGAACTAGTAGTTTTTGCCTTCACTGTCTGCGGCGCTGCCAAACACAATCGTGTGGCCGTCCGCAAAGTGCACGGCCTTCAATAGTCCAAGGTGTTTGGTGCCATCCTTGGCCACGGAGGCATCGATGGTGACGATGTCGCCTACGTTAAACATGGTCCGAAGCACGCCAGCCCTACGCAAGTTGCCTGGAGGGCCCGTCTCGAACGAATACGGGATTACCTTGCCACCTTCGTCCGCCACGTCCGCATACATATACACATGCGGGTTGATCCACTCGAGTTTTGTAATCGTGCCCTTCACGGTAAATGTCTTCGAGGTATCAAACTCCGCTGTGGCGGAGTGATGAGCCAGCGCTGGAATCGCCAGCAACAGCAAACCGAAAGGTACGGCCAAAACGCGATGAAGATTGCGAGTCATAGATATTCTCCCGTCTACTTATCACCACTCGATTCTTTGCTCTTTAGCGATTTGTATTGGTCCACATCCTGGTTGTTCGTGCAGAAGTATTCCAGCAGATCTTCGTGGCCGAGCGTCCAAACACGAGGCGCGGACGTCCAGGGCTTCGTCAGAACCTTGGGATCTTCGATCGTCACCTGGTAGACGAGATAGTTCATGGACGGGCGGCTGATTCGCTCGACGACATGTTCCTGATCGCTGTGGAACCATCCCGTAAAGTTGTTCCAGGTTCGCTCATCGATGCCGATCACATCGATGACCAGCGTATCTCCGTCCCAGTGGCCGACCTCGTCGCCGTTAAAGGAGGGATCGGGCTCCGGATTGTGCGCGCGCCCATCCGTGTGGACCACGCGCCAATTATTGTTCAGCTCATCCAACTGTGCGAACAATCCAGGCGTTTGAATCAATTGGAATGGATACGGATCGATCATAAACATCCCGGGCACTCCGCGCGGCAGACAATTCACGGACGCTCGCCCCAACTCATAATCCGTAGCGGTCATCGCCTTGATCTTTGCCGCCGCCCAGGGCTGGAACGGTGGCGGCTCCTCAGGCGTTGCTTTGGCGTCGAATTGCTTTCTCAAAGCAGGGTTAAATGAGAAACCACCGGCAGTGCCCGGGAACCAAACTCCGGAGAGATCGGGATGACCGTCCGCAGCGCGAGGCGCTGGTCCGCCCTTAGCCATTGTCTGGGGCTTTGATTTGGCGGCGCCGGAATCGGAAGGCTTTGCCTCCTGTCCTTGCTGGGCCGCGGAGGGTAAGACAGCCATGCAGAGTATGCCGAGTAGGGCTCCAGCTCTAATACCGGAATAGGCGAGGCGTCGATTCATCTAAATCTCCTCCCTTTTGCAATCCTCAACAAAGCTCTAGGAAAGCAAGCTGCACATTTCCCCGACCGGACTAATCTCGCGCCGGGTCAAAATGTATTTCGGATTCGACTCCCCACCAACGATTCGCCGGCCCGACAGGCGTTCAGTACCCTTCCTTCGGGTTATCACTGAATTTGCCTTCGACATCCTGTCCGATTCGATGCACCTGGCCATCCGCCAGCTTGATGGTTTCGGCGGCGGCACGATTCTTGACGCCATTCTTGGCGAGACACGCCCGCACGGTGACCGTCTTGCCGACGTTGTCGCTGAAATCTTTTCTCTGCGTTCCGCTCCGCTTCAGCGTGGAAAGAGAAACCGTTTCAAACGTCCACGAGTTCACGTTGCCGCTGGCGTCCTTGACGTCCAGGTGGAAATAGCCGTGCGGATTTTGCCATTCAAAACTCGTAAACGTGCCCGTGAGATCCATGCATTTATTCGCGTCGAACTCGGCCGCAAAGGAGTGATGAGGCGATGCGGGAAGTGCCGCGGCAAACAAACCAAAAACCGCCACCAGAACACCGGCGAGTCTGCGTTGCATGATTACCTCCTTGAACGAAAGAGAACCCCAGAACCGTTTGATGTCTGACCCTGAACGTATTGAGTGAACGGTACCACATTTGATAAACGCATTCAATGAGTGAACCGTGAGGGTAGTGTCTCAGTTTGCCAAAAGAGCGATTTCTTCCAAACTCCATACATGATCGGTTATGCCAGCCGCCATTGCGGGCGTCACTCTAAGGGTCTTGTGAATCCTCGCAAAATTGTAGTGCATGAAGTGAATCGCAACCATTGCGAAGTGATTTTCGACTTTTTTGGAAAAGGCATTAGTTAGCCGTGTGAATCGGCGCATGTTCATCCGCATGGTCAAATTCTGACGCTCAACATAGCTGGTAGAGATGTGCTTCGGATCAGGACGGCCCATAATTCCAATCTCGCGGCATCCGATGCATTCTGCGGGGCTATAGCGCGTGTCTGCCTTTTGATCCTCGCCGTACAGCTTGACCAGCATTGCGTAGTCGATGTCTTTCCCGAAGGCATCCTCGACAGCCTGTAGATACACGCGATGGCCGTCAGTGGTTAGCTGGACGCGATTCGCAAGACGGCTGGCAAGATCATCTATGAACGCTTTCGCGGTCTGTGCGCCACGGGTACCAATCATGAAAGACGGAACTAGCTTCGTCTCTGCGTCGATTGCTACCCATGTCCACACATCGCCGTAGCCGAAAATTCCACGCTTATTCTCTGGCACGTTTTTGTCTTTCGCATAGCAGAATGCCCAAATTTCATCGCACTGGATATATCGCAGTCGAAGATTGTTCACATGTTCGTCGTGGTAATCAGCGCAAGCAGTCCCGAGATCGACTAGGAGTTTCGTTACCGTGTTGATGGACACGTCCGCGAGACGGCTAGTCGCTCGTAGGCTGTTTCCCTCGACGAGCATCCCCAAAATCTGTGCTCTCTTTTCCAATGGTAGGCGGTTCATCCCATAGAAGATACACCTTCCTGTTTTAATTGTCAAGCATAATAGTCAGTTTGAATAGGCGCTTGACTTTATTAACATCGGACATTACTATAGCAGATGTCCGAAGTTTATGGCCGATATTCAAAATACGCTCTTCCCACTGGCGCAAGTCGCCGCCATCGAAATCGATGAAGAGAGCGCAATCCGGCTTACTCAGATGGAAGAGGCGCAATATTCCGAAGTGAAATCGAAGGAGGTTTCGCCATCCAAACTAAGCCATACGATTTCGGCATTCGCGAATACTGACGGCGGTGATCTCTATGTCGGCATCACTGAGCAAATTCTAGGCGGCAACGTCAAACGGCGGGCGTGGAACGGCTTCCCCGATGTCGAGTCCGCGAACGGCCACCTCCAAGCGCTGGAAAAGACATTTCCGCTAGGAAAAGACTTTGAATATGAATTCTTGCGTTGCCCTAAATACCCAGGCCTTGTTTTGCACATTCAAGTAAGTCGCACCCAAGCGATAATTCGGGCAAGTGACGGCAAACCTTACGTTCGCCGTGCCGCTGCTAACTTTCCCCAAGATACTTTGGAGCAATTGCGGCGTCTTGAGTTCACCAAAGGTGTCGTCTCATTCGAGAACCACCCTGTGCCAGCTCCGAAGCTGACAATAATCGATTCTCCAGTGACCAAGAAATTTGTAGATTTCGTAGTGCCGAAGGCGGAGCCAGAAGCGTGGCTGAAAAAGCAGCAATTGATTGTGACCGATATGCCGACTGTCGCTGGCTTGGTACTTTTCTCCGAAGAACCACAGGCGGTGTTACCGAAACGATGCGGCATCAAGGTCTATCGTTACCAGACTCAAGAGGAAACAGGTTTTCGCGACGTTTTGAGCTTCATTCCAATCACGGTAGAAGGCTGTTTGTACGATCAAATCAAGAAAGCTGTGGAAGTAACCGTACAAGAGATTCAAAAACTAAAACGCATGGGGTTGAAGGGGAGTTTAGAGAGCATTGTGTATCCGCCTGAAACCCTTCACGAGATAATCACAAACGCCGTAATTCACAGGGACTATAGTATTGCTGATGACGTCCATGTCCGCATATTTGAAAACAGAATCGAAGTTCAGAGTCCGGGTCGCCTTCCCGCGCATGTAACACCCAAGAACATCCTAGATGAACGCTTCGCGCGTAACGGAGCAATTGTCCGCTTGCTAAACAAATTTCCTGATCCCCCGAATCGCGACGTGGGAGAAGGGTTGAACACGGCATTCGACAAAATGCGTGAATCGGGTCTGCGCGATCCGGTCATTGAAGAACGCGACAGCGATGTACTTGTGACGATTCTACATGAACCTCTAGCTTCGAAAGAGGAAACGATCCTCAAGTATCTCGATGAGTATAGAACTATCCGAAACAAGAAGGCGCGAGAGATTACATTCGTGAAGGATGCTGATCAAATGAAGCGAAGTTTGCAGAGGATGGTCGAACAAGGGCTTATTGAACCTGTTCCTCATACTCGCGGCGGAGGATTCACATACCAAAAGAAGAGAAAACCGGAGAACTAATTGCGCTTGCGCCAGCGTGCCCTAGCTGCGTTTCGAGCCACTGTGCGCCGCTCATCTGCACTTAGCTTCTTGGCCCTCGCAGCACCACCTTTAACGCCACCAGCGCGACGCTTCGATGGGTGCCGTTTCGATTCGCTGATCGTATCTTCGGTTTCGCCCGTGGCAATATCCACGATGAGCTTGGCTAATTGATTCGGATCGCGTGGACGTTTCAGCATAGAGACAGTATGGCATAAAAGATTTATTCAGGAGAGTGAAATGGCAGATAAAGATTTTGAAACTAATCTTTTGAGGCTCGTGGCCGCCGAGGCTTTTTTCTTGTGCTCTTTGAACGCCGCACGCGAGATGTACGGGAAGTCTTACTTTTCTTTGGGGGTGGCTGAAAAGCAATCCCTAGACCAGCAGGTATTGAGCCAAATAGGCGGAAATTTCCAGTCGTTAACTCCCGAATGGTTTGGAGGGCAGACTGGAGGCCCGACTGTTGGCTTTCACGATCAGCCGAAACCGGAAGAGAAGAAAGCCGAGTCATAAGGTATATCTCCACTCCCAATTTTACGCGGGTGCTTATCCTACCACAATTGGATGGTCGTAAGCGCTAATACGTCACATCGGCATTCGAAGGATTTTCCTTCAGTCCAAACTGAGACACTACCACCGTGAGCTGCAGGACATTTTCGCCTTGACATCGGCTCGCGTGCATGAAAAAAAGGTGGCCGCAGCAATATCCGCACCTTTTTAATTTTTCAGCCGGTGAATCTCAGCGAGGTGGTCCTTATGAATTTGCGACTGTCAATGATCGCGGCATCCTTACAGCCCCGAGTAAAGCAGGCCGCGCAGTTGCTGTGCGCGACGATTGGCGTTTTCCTGATTTGCCTTCCCGCGTGGCCACAAGGAAATGCGGGGCGAATCCTGGGCACCCTCACGGACCAAAGCGGCGGAGTGATCGCCGGGGCCACAGTGACGGTCACCGACACGCAACGAGGCACGACGCGAACGCTGACCACGAACCAGTCCGGCGAGTACAACAGCCCGGGCCTGCTGCCAAGTTCCTACACGGTCCACGCGGAGGCCATGGGATTCAAGGCCATCGAACGCGTGGGGATCCTATTGGATGCCAATCAGGAGCTGCGTGTCGACCTCTTGCTGCAACCCGGCCAGCAAACGCAGACGATCACCGTCACCGAGGCTTTGCCCATGGTGGACACCACCAACGCGGAACTGGGCGGAACCCTGCAAAGCAATATCATCGATACCTTGCCCATGAATGGCCGGAACTTCCAAAACCTGCTGCAACTCACGCCGGGCGTGATGATCTATCCCGGTGGGACTTCGTATTCGGAAAGCACGAACGGCCTGCGATCCCACGAAAATCTCTACTTAGTAAACGGTATCTTTTCTAGCACTCCCTGGGACGGCCAGAGCGTCATGAATTCGTCCCTGCATGCCGGCGACGCCGGGACGATCCTGCCGGTGGACGCCATCGATGAACTCAAGACGGAAGAAAATCCCCGCGCGGAATACGGCTGGAAGCCCGGCGCGATCATCGACATCGCCATCAAATCAGGTACCAACACCTTGCACGGCACGGCTTACGCGTACGGCCGGGACACGGCCCTCGATGCGCGCAACTACTATGACGTAGCTCCGGCTCCCAAGGCAGGCGTAGGGCTGGAGCAATTCGGCGGTACGATCGGCGGACCCATCCTGAAAGACAAGCTGTTCTTTTTTGCCAACTACGAGGGACAGCTCTACTCGATTGGAAATCCGGCCTTGCACAATTTCCCGGTGACGACATCGATCGGAGACCCGAAATCGAGTCTTATCGATGCTTGCCTCGCTGCCGCCACACTCGGAACGTCTGCTCACTTACCGCTGACAGCGCTCAGTGCGGAGTTGGCCGGGCTAAGCTTTAACAAGGCGACAGTCAATACGGCAAACCCCACGGGGAACTGCACCCCTGTTAGCGGACAGCCTTCCGACGGCTTCCTGGGATTCTTCCCCGTAAACCCGGGGCCGAATACGGGCGTGTATACCTCCGTCCCTAGTACCAATACGATCCACGGCGGTCTGGGCAAGCTCGACTACCACATCAATGACCACAACTCTTTGAACGGCATGTATTTCTTCAGCCAGGGAAGTGGCGCAGTGGTGGGCGACCCTACAACCATCGTTAGGCCGGAATGGTTGAATCAGCAGTTTGCGCGTGCACAAGCCGCATTGGGATCGTGGACGTGGAACCCGACTTCCACTCTAGTAAACGAATTCCGATTTGGCTATTCTCACTATTATCAGGACTTTGAGAGCAACGACCACACCCTTAATCCCGCAAGTTATCCTTTCAATGGCGCGACCTACGTGATGCCCACCGGCATCACCAATCCGTTTTATTTTGGAATGCCCGTGATTACGATCAACGGTCTTGCCAACCGCAACGGAATTGGACAAAGCATAGGGCCATTCATCACCGGTCCAGAGGGCGTCTTGTCGATCCTAGATAGCGTCTCGATATTGCGCGGCAAGCATTCTTTTAAGCTTGGCGTCGAAATCCAATCCAACAAAGCCAGCGAGGACATCACCGCAAGCGGTAAGGGGCCCGTAACTTTCGGTACGGGCGGAGGAGGGGGGCTCGTAAACTTCTTCGAGGGCAACCTCAGAAATGCGAGTCTTTTCACAGGCGATCCCAAACGGTCGATCAGCAACATGGCCTACGCCGCATTCTTTCAGGATGACTGGCACGTTACGCCGAGACTGACCGTAAATGCCGGAATTCGCTATGAAATCGAAACGGTCATTAAAGACTCAAAAAATTTGTTGGGCAACTTCGATCCAAACGTTGGACTCGTGCAGGTGGGGTTTGGGATTTCGTCTCCGTATAATGGCGATCACAACAATTTCGCGCCTCGCTTGGGCCTGGTATGGGACGTCTTTGGGAACGGGAAAACAGTAGTCCGCGCCGCAGGCGGGATTGTCTACGAATCCGCCGTCACGTACGATGTGACCAACGCGGTCAGCAACTTTCTTGGGCTGCGCACCATTCCTACCGGAGTTCCTCTTTACAATAACGGCAGTTCGACGCCGATCTCGCCCGCACCCGGCAATATTGACCTGTCCACTACCAGCTACAACGCAAGCAGCGGTATCGGCACGATTGCAACGAACTGGCAAAACTTCGACCCCACCCAGCCTATCAGCAGCACCAATCTGCCTCTTTACGCCGGTGCCGCGACTTCCGTCGGCTGCGGTGACGGAGCCACTATGCTGGCGGGCGGCGCGACGTCTCCCCCACCCTGCAGCATTGTTGGTATGGACCGCAATTTTCGCACACCCTATGTGGAGAGCTGGAGTTTGGGCATCCAGCGGGCCATCACGAGTAGTTTAAGCTTGGACATCAATTACGTGGGCAACCATGGCGTGAAGTTGATTGGGTTTACGGATATAAATCAACCGCAACAGGTCGGGGGATTCAGTCCAGGGTGGGGGGACCCGTCTGTTGGAACGGGGTCTGGTCCATCAGCCACGGGGACCCCAGCTTACTTGTGCGTTCATAGCGTCAATGACGTAGATCCAGTAACCAATCAGCCGACACCATATGACGGGTGCGGAAACAGCTTTGGCGGGCCAAATGCCGCAGCTGAGCAGGCCGCAAGACCATTTACTGCGCCTTGCACGAGCACTAATCTATTTAATGGCATCGGTGCAGGCGCGCCAGGCGGGTCCGGCGGGCGGTTCAATCCGAAGAACATATGCGCATCCTATTTAGCGGACATAACGATCATCAATAATTCCACCACGTCCAACTACAATGGCGTGCAGGTGTCGCTCAACGGGCGGAATTACCACGGACTGTCGTTCAACGCGGGTTACACCTACTCCCATGCTCTGGCCGATGCTTCCGACGAAGGCAGGGCCTCCGACCTTTCTGTTCCACTCAACAATTACGCGATTATCCGCTCGCAACTCTATATGCCCACGAACTACGATCTCCGGCATCGCGGCACTATTTCACTGACTTACGTCGTGCCCGGAAAGAGCGGCTATGGACAGATGCTCGAAGGCTGGACGCTCAATTCCGTCATCGTAATCCAGAGCGGCTCGCCGTGGGGTCAGTCGGACCTGACAAACGACTTCGACGGTACCGGCGAACTGAACAATGCCGCGGGCAGCGTGGGCGGACAATGGAATTTCTATGGAAATCCGGCCGACTTCACGCCCGTCCACGGGTGGACCGACACGAACCCTTCACCGGGCGGAGGCTTCGTCGGCGGGCTGCCATTTTTCCCCGGCGGCAACACTCCTACAGCCCCTACCACCAACGCGACTTGTAACGCGAAGGCCATGGCGAACGGCCCGTTGGCTGTGGCTTCGCTCTTCAACTTCGGCTGCTACGCAGTGGGCAACTCTGTTCTGATTCCTCCCGCTTTCGGAAGCTACGGGGCGTCGGGGCGCAATCTTTGGCGCGATTCGGGATTCAAGAATTTGGATCTATCGGTCGACAAAGCCATAAAGTTCAACGACAGGATCAGCGCACAGTTCCGGGCGGAATTCTTCAATCTTTTCAATCATCCCATCTTCTGCAATCCGAATGGGATCGCAGGGGGCGCGAATTCAACGCCAGGGGACCCAAACACAGCAGGGTTCGGCGCCGCAGGCTCGACTCCTGACGTGTGCGCCTCCAACCCCGAAATCGGATCGGGAGTACCGCGCTCGATTCAGTTGGGCTTGAAATTGATGTTTTAACGAAGCACTGGCGAGCAATCGGCCGGAACGTCGCATCGACTCGAGCTGTTTCCTACTTGGAGCGTTTGGCGGACAAGAGGAATTCGTTCTTGCCCATTCGGATGGTGCCGTCAAAATCATTATCCACGGCGGTGCCGCGAACCGTATATTTCTTGTCCCCATCCGTGACCGCGCCGAGGAAAATCGCTCCGTTGAGCGAACCTTCCAGTGCCGCGTCGCCATTCTTGGTCTTCACGGTGCCAGTGATTTTGTCGCCGTCCTGCGTAACGGTCCACTGCTCGGTCAAGATGCCCTCAATCGTGCTATGGATCGTAACCTTCCAGCTTCCAACCATGTTGGCGGGCGGCGCGGCTGTGGCGGCTTCGGAAATTTCCGAACTCGGAGCAGCCGTCTTGTCGTAGGGCGTATTGTCGTGCTTCATCAGATGGGTCTTATCGTACGGGATGCACATGGTAGGCCGTATGTAATCGTCCGGAGCGGCAAGCTGCGTCTGGCGTGGAGTCATCACCCAAGGCTTCGTGAACATGACCGGATCGTCCACGGTAGCTTCGTAAGTGATCACGTTTCCCGTGCGGGTCCAGCGTTCGACGACATGCAATTTGTCGCTGTGCATCATCGCCAGTTTCGGGCCAACCGTGCCGGACCCAAGCCAAGTGTCGTCATTCAGCCCGACCACATCCACGACCAGCGTATCGCCTTCCCAGTGGCCAATCGAGTGCCCCACGTAGGAGGGATCGAAATCCTCCGGATGCCCGCGCCCATCCATGTAAATGATTCGAAAATACGGGCCAGGCCGGTCTTCGTAGAGAAACGCGATCACTTGAGCGTTCTGCACGATCTGCATCGCATATCCGCCGGCGCCACGGAGCGACCCGCGAGGGACACCGTACGGCTTGCAATCGTATTGTGGGTCAAGCGGCGAGGCATCGCCATACATCGCGTCGCCAATGGCTTTGACCTTGGCCATATATTCGGGCTTGTAGGGAGGCTCTTCGCAGTTTACGCAGGTGCGATCCAGCATGTTGACCTTGCCGTTCTGAGTTTGCCTGATCCGTGTATTCCCTTCTTCCCCACCTCCGCCGTTTGCCCCACCGTAATCGAAAAAGACGGAGCCGTTTTCCGCCCTGCTGACCACGTGCTGGCCCGGTTTTTCTTCGACAGGGTCGCCATGATAGATGTCAACTAGGTTATAGAATCCACTGAGGTCCGGTTGGCCATCCGGCGTCCGCGGCGTTGGCTTACTTGCCGCTGCAGCAGCGGATGCCGCAGACTGTCCCGCTTGAGCGGCCGCGGGAACGGGCAGCAACGACAACAATCCGGCGGAGCACACGGTGATCAGTAAACCCAAAATCAGGCGACTGTTTGAACAACGTACATTCATGGCTTGATCCTTATCAGGCGGGATCCGAGGAGAGCCCGCAGCATTCGAGCGGGATATTTTCCGGTGCAAATCGAAGTTATTCTCCGCCTTGCCTGAACACGAGAACGTGCCCATCGGAGTGATATTTAATCTGCTTTAGAAATCCCCAGTGCTTGGAGCCGTCTTTCGCGGCGAGGCAAGTCACGGTGACGACTTCCCCGATTCTCCAGTCTTCTCTGTGCACGCCTGCGCGGCTATACGTGCCGGGAGGATTTCCCTGGCATCCCCAGGTCTCAACCTGTCCGGTCTTGTCGTCCTTTACTTCAAACCATGTCGCCGTGTGCGGGTTGACCCAGTCGACTTTCGTCAGCACACCGGTTGCAGACCATTCCTTGTCTGGATTGAATTCCGCCGTGAAGGAGTGATGCGCCAAAACAGGAAGCGCCGCAAGCAACACACCGAAAAGTGCAATCAGTACAGCGTGAAATCTGTACCTCATTGTATTAGCACCTCTGTACTCGAAACTCTGGATAACAAATATACTGATCGCGTGACGCATCCCTGTCAAGAAAACTGTTAGCGCATGAAACTTTAGCTTAGCGACTGCCCGCCAGTACGGGCACGAACTTCTGGATTCGCTTGGCCTGTTCCACTTCTCCCGTGTAGATGTTCCCATCCGAATCTATTCCGACCGCATTGATCCAGTGAAACTGGCCGGCGTATTTGCCGTTGCTGCCGAACGATCCGAGCGTCTTTCCGCTGTTGCGGTCGAGAATCCACACGTGGTTGTTCGTTCCGTCGGCCACATACATATATTTCTGCTCAGGATCTTTTGAAAAGACCATCTTGTAGGTGGTTCCGCACGGAGGCATCTTCGTGTTGGGTGGCAAGCCGCCGCAATCCTCCCCGCGAGAGGGCGTATTGGGCGACACGTAGAACTCCTTCACGAACTTGCCTTGCTTGGTGAACACTTCGATGCGGTCCTGGCCGCGCTCGCCGACATAAACCAGGCCGTCCTTGGAAATTTCCGCAAAGTGCAGGTCGGGCACGAAGTTCTTTTCATCCGGAGGTGGGGCGCCAGTCCACTTGTATGGCGGAATCGGGTCATTGGAAATCTCGCTGAGCGGCATCCCGTGGCCGCCCCAGCCGCGCTTGAACGCTCCGGTGTCCATGTCATATACGAGCAAGCGCTTCCAGTTAATCAGATAAATCTCGTGAGCGTCTTCGTCAAGATTGAAACGTCCTTTGGACATCAGGATGTCGGTCTGCTGATCGTTCTCTTTGAGCGGCGGCGAACCTTTCGGCGGCCGGTGATCGAAATCCCAAAGCAGTTTTCCGTCGTGCGAAAATTTCAGGATGCTGTCTTGCGGCGCGGTTCCCCCGATCCAGACGTTTCCCTCCCGGTCCACGATGATGGTTTGCAGCGCGGTGGGCCACTGGGGAATGTAGCCGGGGCCGCCCCACGAACTGACCACGTTGCCTTCCTGATCGAGCTCGATGACCTCGGGTCCCCGAACGCAACAGTCAATCCTCGGCGGATTATCGCCGCCGCCTATTTCATCGCCGTCGGCATTCGCCCCGCGATTCAAAAACCAGACGTGATTATTCTTCTGTTCCACGTAGAGGCCCGTCACTTGCTGCATGCTCCATCGATTGGGCAATGGCTTGGGCCAGAACGGGTCCACGCGGAACATGGGCGCGCCCTGCGCATCCAGGGCTTGTTTCAGCGCTTTCTTCTGCTTCGCTTCCGAGCGCGCGACGCAAATCACCGCGAGCGCCAAGACACAACAGATTCCCACGGTTACGGCAAACACCTTGCTTCGTTCGTTGTTCACATTCACGGCACTCTCCCCCTTCCGCACGCAACCATCAGAGTTGCATCAAAGTGACTCGGTGCTACCTCTCTTGGCGCGTTCATTGAACCTGATAAACGTAGACTTCGCCAGGTGTGGTCCCCTTTGGCGGCACGGCCACGAAAAGCCGAGACAACTGAGGCACTAAAAGTCCCGTCTTAGCGCCCGGGCCTGAAGGAACGTTCCCCAGGGATTTGTAATGGTCCGGGTCGGTTTCCTGGTACACATCGACCTCGCCCGTGCCGCCGGAAGTTGCGTAGATGCGCTTGCTGGCGGGATCGAACATCAGGTCGTCCACCCCTTTTCCAACAGGAACCGACTGAAGTTCTTTTCCGGATTGGCTATCGAAGATCACGATGGCTCCGCTGCGGCAGCCGACGAAGAGACGATGCGCGGATTCATCCAGCGCCATCGTGGCGTTCCCCTTACCCATTTTGACCGGCCAGACCGTAGCAATTTTATTTGTCTTGCGGTCTATCACTTCGACTTCATTCTTTGCCGGATTATTCAGGAAGAGCCTGTCGCCGGACTTTTCCAGCGCCATGGCTTCGAGCGTGTCTCCGTCCACCTTGATATCGGCAAGCTTGGTGGCCGCGGTGGTATCGACCACGCTCAACATCGTAAACGTTTCGTGGGCATTGTCGCCGCCGTTGTCGATGTAGAGGTAGTGCGTGGCCGGATCGTACCCGATGGAATCCGTGTCCACCTTGAGTGGAACCGTTTTCACGAGATCGTAGGTCTTCCCGTCATAAATGTTCAGCACTCCCTTGCCTTCATCCGTAATATAAATGCGCTGGAGGTCTTCCCGGTACAGGACCGCGTGCGGGTGATCGACCTTGATCGCGCGAACATATTTTCCGGTGGATAAATCGAATACGAGAACTTGCGCCGCTTCTTCCCCGACAACGAACAACCGATTGCCGCCGATATCTACTCCAAGATGATCGAAGCGGCCTTTGACCGCGGCCGGCATGTCATATTTAGTGGCTAATTTCAAAGGAGCGGCAGTTTGAGCCGCAACCATCTGCGCGCCCAGCAAGAATGTCGCCGCCAACAATAGTTTGAGTCTGTTCATTCGTCCCCTCCTGTTTTCGCTCCGTGCGTGGAGTATTCCTACATAGTATTTCCAGCAGAAATTCCCGATTTAGGCTATTGGTACGTGCATCGTACGCTTCTCCTGCATTGGAAACAACGAATTTGCCAAGAGGAGAGAGGCTTTAACCACAGAACTCTGGAAGGCGGTCTCAATAGGTCGACGCAACACTAGCTCGAAGTCTACTTGTAGGACTCTACAAAGCTAAATTCGCTCGCGATCACTCATTCAAACAGAACGCTGCCCTGTTTAGTTATGATTGAGTACAGCCGGATAGATCGGTTCTCTGGGGGAAGTATTGTCGGATCAACCGATTAGAAGGTGTTGCGTCGACCCATTAAGCTCGCACCGTTTATCAGGACTTGGCAATTGAAACTTCTCAGAGTTCGTCGTATTCACTAGAACCCCTCGGTCCTCGAGCCAGCCAAAGCCAAGGCCAACGTTGGATATTATAAACTGTGGTATCTTTTTCACTTGAAACGTGTCGATGGTCCAAGGCGTCCATAGGCCAGGAAGAAGGAGTCCAAAGATACATGGCTAAGAACAACAAGGCTCAAAACGATTGGATCAATTCTGTACTCATACAACAGAATCTTGTCGAGCCTAAGGAGGAACACTTCGTCGATTTGAAACCTTGCTGGGCCCAGATGGAAGAATGTCGGATGGTGGAACGCATCGGGGAGATGGTGGCGGATATCAATGGAGCTGCGGGATACTACATGCTGGAGCTGCAAGATTTTCTGCCGCCGCAAACGACCATCCTAAGCATCAGGTTTTGCAAGCGGTTCGCTGAATACGTTTTGGAAATTATGGCTCGGGAAGACGGCGCCGCAGCAGTGGCGTTTTATTCTCTGAGTAAAATATCTGAACTTTGGGAGCACTACTTTCGGAATCAGTCGCGAAGAAAACCCTCGATTTCTCTTAAACTTAATTTTCATCCCGCTGAGATTCTGAACGACGACCTGCAGAGATGGTTCTCCTATCTTCTTTCGGGGTTTGACAAGAAGTTAAAGCCCAATGCTGCGCACCAGATGTCTGAAAAAGAAAACACCGAGTTCAGCGCTGCTGTCCGTAAGAAATCTGCATAGACATTGGAAAGCCAGGTCCAACTCTAGTTTCGACCTTGATCCTGGAAAGTCCGGTTCGTTTGTTTCCTAATCCGAAATAACTTCTACAAGTGCTAACGATGAGGAAGGTTGGTCTGATCGTTCACGTTTCCGCCGCCCATAAATTCGATGATGAGGACTAGGAACTATTCGTAATTCACGGTTCGGAGATTTGGCTGAACGTTGACAAGCTAGCTGCTTAGATAGTACTTCGAGCATGCGTGTAAATTCGCTGGTTGAGAGCGCGGCTTTTCCCATACATTCTCTTCCACTATCAGAGGCCGGCATCCAAATACAGATATCGTCGAGCTCCAAACAAATAAATGCGGTTACTGGCCGTATCTCTGAGGCCTTTGTCAGTCCAATTCCTATTCCGTCAGGCAGTAATGCCAGGCTCAGGACCAAATCATGCAGGTTCGATTTCAATATCCGGCGGGCATCCGTTACGTTGCTGGCAAAGTCGCACCGAAAACCCCAACAACGCAGCTGGATAGCTAAGGTTTGTTCATCAAAGAAGCGTTGGCCCACCAGGAGAGCATTCATGGTAGTTTTCCTAGCAAGTGTCTACTCTTCAAGACTAAGACTATGCAGAATAGTTAAGACCAATTACTTGAGTGATGTGTTCAACTAGGAACAGGCCGAATCGCCGCGCTTCGGCAACCGCCGATGTAACTAGCAGGATGGGCAGTTAAGGTCCGTTGGTTATGAAATTGATTCAATCCGGGGCACGCTAACCAGAATTTTGAGCGACGATATTCGACACAAGCTCCTTACAGTATTGCTGTGACGGGGCCAAGTCCCTTATCGGAAGGTGGCTTTTCAATCCTGAAGAGGCTCAGGGCGTACTCACTAGAAGTGGGACGACTGAATGAGCGAGGCGGGACTAGCTGATCTGAATGACGCGGCTGGCCCATCCATTCGCTACGTTGCGGAAGGGTGGGCGTGTGGCACATCCTTTCGAGACGTTGTGAAAAGGGCGGGAGTCTTTGCTTCTTGCCGATGTAATCCTGGCCTTAGCGTCGAGCCCGGCTCATTTGGGATTGGTAGGTGCGGCGGGGATCGAAATTGCATCTCCAAAAAAACCTGAGGTGTTAAAGGCCTAGCGCCGCTGCCCCACTTCCAATTGCTGTCAACTGGTGTCAAGTTCATCGTTCGCAAAGAACCCGACAAATGTCCAAAGTCCTCGGATATACTCTTGCATCCAAAACGTAGATCGGAGACATCGATGGCGGGACCTACTCCCGAAAAAGTCATGCAGATCATTACCGGCGGTTGGGCGAGCAGCATCCTCGGCGCGGCTGCTCAGCACGGCATATTCACCGCACTGGAGGGAAATCCTGCGACCGCGGAGAATGTCGCCAAGAAAACGGGAATCTCGCTCCGCGGCGCCCAGGCTCTGCTCGACGGCCTGACGGGTTTGGGCCTTCTAACCTTATCGGAGGGAAGGTATCAGAACAGTCCGGACGCCTCCGCATTTCTCGTGAAGGGCAAGCCCAGTTACTTCGGGGGCCTGGCTGAAGTGTATCTTCAGGACTTCCCAACCTGGCAAAACCTGCCGACCGCCGCGAAGACCGGACTGCCGAGCGCCCAGAACACTTCCGAGGTCGCGGACAATCCGTTCTGGCATGCCCTGGTTCCCGCAATCGCCGCGCTTTCCTTTCCCGTCGCACAGTTGGCAGCGGAACGGTTAGGCATTGCCAAGGCGGGGGCGGTGACGTGGCTGGATGTCGGTGGTGGCTCGGGGGTCTGGTCGGCGGTCTGGCTGGGCGCGAACAAACAGGCCATCGGTACTCAGCTCGATTGGCCAAATGTCAACAAAATCGGCCGCGAATTCGTCGCGAACTTCGGTGTCGCGGATCGCTTCCAAACGATCGACGGGGATTTCCACACGACTGACTTCGGCTCTGCAAAATATGACTTCGCGATCTACGCCCACATCGCGCACATGGAAGCGCCGACGGACAATCTGGCGACCTTCCGTAAGTTCCGCAAGGCGCTTAAACCCGGCGGGACGCTCGTGGTCAACGATTTCGTCCTCAACGACGATCGGACGGGCCATCCGTTCGCGATGTTGTTCGCCTCGCAGATGCTGGCGGTGACGAAAGACGGGTTTACGTACCGCCAGTCCGATTACCGCAAATGGCTCGGTGAAGCGGGATTCAAGTCGGTCGAGATCGTTCCGACGCCGACGCCCTCGACGCTGGTGTTCGCGAGCTAGTGCGCGGCGCTGCCTTCCGAACGAGCGACTTGCCGGCCCGACCGTACGAATGGTCTTGTTTCTGTATAAAAAGAGAATAGTATTCAAATCATGACGGATGTCCGCATAGGGCCCCGGAATCCATGTTCCAGTGGGGAGGTCTCCCCGCGGACCGGCAGCACGCCGAAACCGGGCTGGTATCGGTTTGTGGCCATTCTGAATTGGAAACAAGCCGCATTTTGTGCGCTGGCTATGCCGATTTTGGCATTCCCGTGCCATGCGCAAAAGGGCGGCTATCCAGGTTCGACCGGACCTAACCACGGAGCGGTCGGCGGAGCCGTAATGAGCGGGCGCTACTCACCGGTTACGGGCCCCCAATCCACGTCAAATACTGCATCGCTTTCAAAGGGCGGAGTTTTCACGGACGAGAATTGTCTTCCATGGAATGTTTCCGGAGATCGAGACGCCGCCATCAGTGTTACGAGGCTAAGCGTTCCCTCGCAGGCCAGAAGCGAATATGAAAAAGCATGTGATTCGAACAATAAGAGTGAATTCAAAGATGCCGAACTGCACGTGCGCGGCGCGATTGATAAATTTCAAACCTATTCGGCGGCGTGGGTCATGCTGGGAATGGTTCTGGAGGAGCAACATAACAGACAGCAAGCCCGCGATGCTTGCGATCATGCCATGACGATTGATTCGAAATACTTGCCGGCGTATTTTTGCCTGGCGGAGTTTTCGGCCCGCAATCGAGAATGGGAACAGGTTCTAAACCTGGCGAACCTCGCCCTCGGCCTTAACTCGGGGGGCGATGGATACGCTTACTACTACCGCGCGGCGGCTTTGTTCCATATGAAAAATCTTGTGGAGGCTAAGAAGAGCGCGCTACAAGCGTCGGAGATTGACGTCAATCACAACGACGTGCCTCTCTATTTTCTCCTTGCTCATATCTATGAGGCCGAAGGGGACAAGATCGATGCCGAAGCCCAGCTTCGGCTGATCCTGAAACACCACACCGACCCGCAACAAGAGGGTGCCGCCAAAACATTTCTAGCCAAGCTGGAATCGCAACCGGACACGAAGTAGAGGCTAGCTTCCAAGTGGCAGGCGAAACTCACGAACACGGACTATGGCGTTGGTCGATTCCCAGACCAATTTGGACCACCCTGACGAATCGATCGACTGACACCTAATTACCGGCCGCCCGTCGCTCCCGGCTTGACGGTGACCTTCACCTGACCATTCGTCCAGCAGCACTGGAATCCGCCGCCGCCGTCCCCGGACCAATCGTTGGCTACCACGTGCAACACGTACTCTCCGGGCTCGCTGAACGTAGCGGTCGTGGTCGCCTTGCCGCTGACGGCTGGGGTGGGGTTCCACTTGCGGTCCGATTTTTCGACCGGGGGCTTGCTATTGGCGAACTTCACGGCGCCCGGTCCGCGGAACTTGCTCCACGTCACCGTCACGGGAGGAGAATCGGGGGCCTTGCCGCCCTGAAATGTTTTGGCATCGTCGGCGGTCCACAAGTTCAGCGTGACCGGATTCGGCATCGTCGTCTCGAGCGCGATACTGATCCCGCGCGGACCCTGTACAGACGGGCCTCCCTCTTCAAAGCTAATGAGGGGCGGCGTGTTGCCAATGCCCACATCGGAGAAGGGCGCGATCTCCCATCGGGCATCCAGGTGGGCAGGGACGGCAGTCGCCTGGCCGTTGGCGACGATCGTCCAGGTGAGCTTTTCGGTCCCGAAATTCTCCGGTACCGTTACGGTGAAGACGCCCCACTGCCTTCGAGGCAGAAAATGCGTGGGCTGGCCCTGGTCGGCGGGGCCCGGCTCCATCCGGTTATTATCGCCAACCGGGATGTCCAGCTCTTCTTGCATATTCCGATTGAAATAACCAAAAAGCATACTGAAGCTGCCGTCCGGATTCTTGAACCAACCCTCGTAGGCGGCCGTCACACTCTGACCCGCGGTGTGCAAAGGTTCCATGGGCAACTGTCCTGATTGCCCGTTCGCAGGCAGCGCCGCCCAGACGAGCGCCCAGCTTGCGAGCAGGATTGCACCATACAGAGGTGTCACCGACGATCGCAACGAGCGCATTCGAAAATACTCCTTCTCAATTTGAGTTGTGTGCCACAATCCCGACTCCCTGAGCCGAGAACGAGGAGCAGCAAGAAGTCAT
>DATNIO010000081.1:0-5298 GCA_035604385.1 Verrucomicrobiia bacterium
GCCATCGGCCTCGCAGTTGCGATGGCCATTCTGTGGACGATCATGCTGTGGCGTGGCGGCTCGTAGTAGCACAGCCACTCTTGGCTGTGTGGTTTTTCCGGCACTTAACAATGGCGCACAGCCAAGAGTGGCTGTGCTACTTGGGCGCGTGCAGGAAAGTGCTCACGCTCAGTGTGCTGCCATCGGTACTCGCAGTGATCGCCCCGTCGCGATCGGTCCGATAGACGCGCACGCCTGCCGCTTCCAGCCGCTCGGTCACTTCCGGTGAGGGGTGGCCGAAGCTGTTGTCCCTCCCCACGGAAATCGCCGCAAACGCCGGATGCGCTGCGGATAGAAACGGGTCGGTCGTTGAAGTCTTACTTCCGTGATGAGCTACCTTCAAGAAATTCACTGCTACGGGTTGCTCCTCGGCAAGAATTCTTCGCTCCGACGGCCGCTCGATATCTCCCGCCAGCAGCAAGGTTTCAGCGCCGTCTGTCAAACGCATAACGAGTGAATCATCGTTCTTCGCGGTCTGGCCCTCGGAGAGATCGTCCGGCCACAGGACACTACCCGACACGCCATCCTCGGAGAAAGAATCGCCCTGCTTCAGATGCCGGATCGGCACGCCGTGCGCTCGGGCGGCAGCAATGACTTGCCGGTAGGCCGCGCTTTGAATGTCACGTCCAACCCACAATTCGCCAACGCGAAAGTTTTCAAAGATGGAGGGCAGTCCTCCCAGGTGATCCTCATGAGCATGCGTGAGCGCCACAACGTCAATTTGTTTCAGCCCTCGCGACCACAAATACGGCGAAACAACATCCTCGCCAACGTCAATCCCGGAGCGCATGCCGCCCGAATGAAAATTTCCGAGTTCGCCGCCGCCGTCGACCAGCATGGTGCGCCCGCGAGGGAAGGAAAGAAAAAGGCTGTCCCCCTGGCCCACGTCGAGCACTGTCAATTCCAGACGCTGGGGCGTAAGACGCGGCGGAAATGGATGCGTGGCGATGATGGCAGCAGCGCCCACCAAACCGATTACGGCGCTGGATGCCCGCCAGAAACCCCATCGCAAGCGAAGGGCCGCTGACAATGCGATCGCGAAACCAATAAATACTGCCATCAGACCGACGGAAGGTCCTGGAATGCGGTAGCTGGCGGCGTGCAAGCCTGCGAACCATCGGACCGATGCGTCGAGCATCGCGAAGATAAGTCCCAGAAGTGTGGACATCCATCCCGCGAGCGCGCGAGACACGAGAGAAGCGGCAAGCGTGAGAAATCCAATCGGAACAGCCAATCCCGTTAACAAAATCGCCGGAACATTGGCGAATGGTCCTGCCAGGGCGACGCGATGAAAATAATACGCGAGCGGAGGAAGCATTCCGAGCTGAAGGATGGCGGAAATAAAAATGATCTCCCAGAAATAGAAAGCGGCCCGAAATGGCTGCACCAGCAGGCCGGATCCGAATCGTGCAGCAAAGCGAGGCAAACGAGCGGAAATCCATGCGACCGCTGCGCGCATATCCAAACGGAATTGAATTACGCGCGGGGCGTGTGATACGTCGCGGGTCGAGTCGGACAGGTGGTCAAGTGCAAGCCGGTAAGGTTCGCTCGAGCGCGCGATGCAGGGAGCCGCAATCGCTCCAATCGTTGCCACTGCGGAAAATGACAACAGGAAACTCGCATCGGTGATTTCCGAAGGCAGCGCCGCGAGGATCACAAGAGCCGAAATGGCCGCCACGTTGATCAGATCCATGCGGCGATAAATGAGCTTTGCAGACAGGAATACAGCCGCCATAAGAACGGCGCGCAGGATCGGCGGGCGATCCTCGACGATGCACGCATAGGAAGCGAGCGCAAGAAGAGTGAGAAGAATGCGCGGGAAGAGCGCGAGACGCAGGCGGCGTCCCGCCCATAAAAAAAATGCGGCGAGCGCGCCGACATGCAATCCGGCAAGGACCAAAACGTGATAGACGCCTGTCTTCTGAAAATCGACGACGCGGTCGCGCTCCACGAAACTGCGGTCGCCGAGCAGCATGGCGCGGGCGAGTGCTCCTTCGTCCGGCCGGGATGCGAAAAGATCGTTGAGCGAATGGAGAAATCGGCCACGCACGCGGGCAAACTCGTCGAAGAGAGTCAATCGAGGACGACCCGCAATGGATAGAAGCTGGCCATTCCGCAGCGAGCCCTGTAATTGAATATTCTGGCGAGCGAGATATCCGCGAAAGTCAAAGCTGCCAGGGTCGCCATAATTGATGACAGGACGGACCCGCACAAAAGCTTCGATGCGATCCCCGGCGTGAGCCGGTGGCGGAGCCGCGCTCGCCGATTCCGCGTTGTAGTACGTTAAACGCAAGCCGCCGGCGACGGGCGTGATTCCCGCGGACGATTCGACTTCATCCAGATTGATTTCATAACGCATGCCCCACGGCAACTGGAGCGGATCGGCGCGCAGGCGTCCGCGCCATCGCAAGGCTGTTTCCGCGTCCAGCTTTCCTGATTCGATCAATGTGCTGGCAAGATTTGGTGGGACGGATGCGCGTTCCAAATGGGAGGCAGCCATGCCCAGCGATAGCCACGCTCCCGCGGCGAACAGCGCGGCAGCGAGAACATAATTTCGGCGGAGTGCGATGTATCCGAACAGCAAAAACAGAAGCGCCGCGAAAACTACGATTCGAGAGTTCAGCGGGGCAGATTTGTTCAGCTCGATCGAGAGGAGAATTCCTCCCGCAAAAAAGGCCACGGGGAAGAGGGAAGGCAGCTTCATGCGCGCCGTCTGAGCCGCACCAACACCTCCATATGATAGGTTTGCGGGAAAATGTCAAACAAATTCATGCTTTCGATCTCATAGGGTCCGGCACCATTCGTGCCAATGAGTTGCGCGAGATCGCGGGCCAAAGTGGCAGGGTCGCAGGAGACGTAGTGGATGCGCGCCGGAAGTATTTTCTTCAAGTGAGAGAGCGCTTCCGTTTCCACGCCGGCGCGCGGCGGATCGACGACGACGAGGTCGGGCGTCTCATGCCAGCGGGAAAGGAATCCTTCCGCCGTGATGTTGCGTGAAGAGACCGAAGCGCCGCCGCTCTGTTTCAAATTCGTCTCGAGGTCTTTAGCAGCAGCCAAATTCGATTCCACACCGATCACGCGCTCGAACTGCTTGGTCAGCGCCACGGTAAACAATCCCACGCCCGCAAATAAATCGAGCGCCAGACGCCCGCGTTGCGTTCCGATCACGGCTTCGACCAGGGCCTCAATCAAAAAGCGATTGACCTGGAAAAACGAAAGATGGCCTACGCGAAAGGAATTTCCAGATGCCTCATAAGTCAGGTATCCCGGCCCCGCCAGATGAAATGTATCGGCGCGGCGATCCTGGATCAGAATCGATTCCACCTTCGGCAACGATCGGCGCAGTGCGGATGCGATCGATTCGGGAGAATCGGTGAGCCGTTCGGCCGAAAGATTCAGAAGAATCTTTTCATCGCTGGAATCGGCGAAGGCTTCGATTTCGTCGATGGACGACAGGTCTTTGCCCTGCAAGGCAATCCGGCGCAATCCGGAGAACGTTTCGGCGAGACGCGGAGAAAGGATCGAGCATTCGGTGACGTCACAGAGTCTCGTGCTGCCCATTTCGAAATACCCGATCGCAGCGTCTCCCGCCGAGCCGGCCTGATTCGTTCGAAGCTTCCATTGCGCGCGATTGCGATAGCCAAATGCGGGCGATGCGTCCGTCTCGATGGCGCCTGTCCACTGGATGCGGCCGATGCGTCCGAGTGTCTCGCGCAGAATTTCCGTCTTGAAGCGCTTCTGCGCTTCATACGGGATGTGCTGGTACTGGCAGCCTCCGCAGCGTCCAAAATGCGGACAGGGGGCCGGCACGCGCTCCGGCGAGGGTTCCACGACTTGTTCCAACCTGCCGCGAATGAATTTTTTCTTGCGAGCGGAAGATTCAATTCGAACGAGCTCTCCCGGAAGGACCAGAGGGACGAACACGGTGTGGCCGTCATGATGCGCCAGGCCGTCGCCGCCATACACCAGTTTTTCTATTCGAACTTCCATTCGGGTCGCTTTCCGATTCGGGGGGTGTGATCCTCGGCCGGGGGCCTCAGGTCAGGTAGAACAAACTCAGGCGAGCAAGATTATAGCGCTCCCAGAGGCGTTTCTGCATGTATTGCCGCTCGAGCTGCGAAAGTTGCGCGGAACTCATTTTTCGGCGATAGGGCGCGAGTTGTTGGTCCATCTCGCGGCGAATGTCGAGGAGAAAATGTTCCGGCGCGCCGGAAGTCAGCGCGGCGGTGAGTTTTTCTTCGATGACGGTCAACTGCCGCTCCAGGTCTTCCAGGTCCAGCGCGCCTGGGGATTCCACAAGCGGCGACAATTCCGCGAGGCGCGCGCGCGTTTCTTCGATGCGCGAAGCCAGTTCCGGCTGCGCTGAGCGCACGGTCGCGGCTGATGCCGCTAGCCGCTCGACATTCCTGCTGAAGAACATTCGCAGCGCCTCGCGCGAAAATGTTTCCTCCGTTTTTATTCCGGTTGTCGCGACGGGGCCCGTTCCCGCCGCGGTTTCCTTTTCTTCTTCCGCTGCATCGAGCACGGCATCGACGCAGTAGGATAGACTCTTCAGTTGACGCCCGCCGGCAGCGCGCCGCGACCGCCCGTAGCTTTCAAAGGCTCGGTCGATTCCTTTCAGTACAGCGGATAGCGGAATCCCCGCCTTTTGCCACGTCTCGACAATGGCCCAATCGAGCGGCGAAACCAGAAGATGAGCGCCGCGCTTCTGCCAGAAATATTCCTCAATTTCGGTGAAATAATTGAAGTAGTTCAACTCGGCCATTGCTTCGTGGGAATTCAAGATTGGCGTTTTCTTTCCTTTGCGGCAGAAAGAGGAATGGGCGCCTTTTCGCCGCCGCCCGCGGAAGAGCGCTTCGCAGTCTGGTTCCGCTCCCAAACGATGCGAAGCCCTTCCAGCGTAAGAAATTCGTCGATGATTTCGATGTGCCGCGACGCCCGAGCGATCAGAGGCGCCTGCCCTCCGGTCGCAATCACGCGCGCCGATTCACCGAGCACGCCCTTGATGCGCGTGACGATTCCGTCGACCATGTCCGCGTATCCGTAATAGAGGCCGGACTGCAGCGACTGCATCGTGTTCGTGCCGATGATTTTTCCGGGGTCCTTGATCTCGACGCGAAACAGCCGCGCGGCGCGCGAGAAAAGCGCTTCGGCCGAAATGCCGATGCCGGGAGCAAGCACTCCACCCATGTACTCGCCGCGCGCGGAGACGACGTCAAAATTGATGGCCGTGCCGAAATCCACGACGATGCACGGGCC
>DATNIO010000082.1:0-34855 GCA_035604385.1 Verrucomicrobiia bacterium
TCGCGGTGCAGGAATACGGTGTGTCGAACCCGGAGCTGGTCGCGGGACTTGTCGAGCGCGGCGCGCAAGTCACTTCAGTTCCTGTTTACGAATGGGCTTTGCCTGCGGACACCGGCCCGCTGCGCTCCGCGATTGCCGCAATTGTGCGGAACGAAATCGACGTGATCCTGTTTACGACGGGGACGCAGGCGGATCACCTGCTGCAAATTGCCGCGGAAATGAACGAGGAGGACGCCATGCGCCGCGCGCTTTCGCGGATGGCCGTGGCCTCGATCGGCCCGACGACCAGCGAAAGGCTTCGCGAACACGGGATCGCTCCGGACATGGAACCGGCGCACCCGAAAATGGGATACCTCGTCAGCGAAGCGGCGCAGCATAGCGCGGAGATTTTGCAGCAGAAGCGAATCGGCGCGCGATAGCGGGTCACCGGATTAATGGAATTACACGCTGCTCGTTGAACTCGCTTTAGGGGTTAAAACCCCTCAGGTGGATAACGCCCTTATGTCATGCCTGAAGGCATGACCCACAAACCGATTACGTTTCTCTTCGCGTCCCCACAATTGTGAATGCAGCATGACGGCAAGCAAAGACTGATGGGTCGCATCCATAGGACGAATTGGACAGTCCTGGCGCTCGCGCTTAGCCTTGAAGTGTGAATACAGAACTCTCCAAACTTGCCATGACCGAAAATCCAGAGGTTGATTTCATCCATAAGATGGCCAGCCGGATGGCTGCGGCGGATCCTCTGCATGAAGTGCTTACCCAGATTGTGGAATTTGCCGCTTCTGTAGTGAGCTGCGATTCCTGCTTCCTGTACGCGCTCGAAGAGGGAGAGTTGATTCTGCGCTCTTCAAAAAATGCGCATCCTGACGTTGTGGACCGCCTCAAATTGCGTCTGGGGCAGGGCATTACGGGATGGGTGGCGGAGCATGGGAAACCGGTCGCGGTGGCGGTCAACGCGTCGCAGGATCCTCGCTTTCAATTGTTCAAGGATTTGCCCGAGGACCGGTTTGAGGCGTTCTTGTCCGTGCCCGTGTTGTGCCGCGGACGGATCGTCGGAGTCATCAATCTGCAGAATCGCGAGCCTCATGAATATTCGGAGCGCGAAATCATGCTGATTTCCACCATCGGATTTCTGGTGGGAGCGGAAATCGAGATGGCGCGCCTGGAAAGCGAGAACCTGCACCTCTCGGAAAAGCTGGAAACCCGCAAACTGGTCGAACGCGCGAAGGGCATTCTCCAGCGCGAACTCAAGATTACCGAAGAGGAAGCCTACCTCACGATCCAGCGCCAGAGCAGGCAGCGGCGCAAATCGATGAAAGAAGTCTCCGAGGCGATTGTGCTGAGCGAAGATGTGAGACGCGGGTTGAGCGAACAGTAGGACAGGCTTTAGAGCTTGCGGAAAAACTCAAATTTTTGTCATTCCGAGGCGCGCTGCGCGCCGAGGAATCTCTCTTTTCCTGCGTTTAAACCAATGAGAGATTCCTCACTTCGTTCGGAATGACAAAATAAATTACTTTTTCCGCAGCCTGTTTAGCCTGTCGCTTTGTCGCGGTCCTGGCGCAATATTCCAAATACAAATCGAAAACCGACAGGCTGAAGCCTGTCCTACCTAAAACCTTGACAATTGGGCCGTATCTGCGTATCCTCGCATTCGCATGCATTCACGCTATTATTCTTGGTTCGCCTTTACGTACCGCTTCCCTTGGTCGGGAAGCGGCCAGGGGCGGATCGCGCGCAGGAAGAGCTAAAGCGAGAAGTTAGATAGCGCGAAAAGATTCCGAAACTGGCCGCGAGAACCCACAGGGTCCGCGGCTTTTTTATTTTCTCTGAGGGCCGGGTGCGGGCTCCGCGTAGAGCCTGCCATAAACGAAGACTGCCAAAGGAGATTTTCAATGATCGTCAACATGTCAGCCAACGCCACGAAGGAACAAATCGAGCACGTTATGGACAGAATTAAGGAATGCGGGTTTCTCCCCCATCTGATTCAAGGCGCCGAGCGCACCGTAATCGGCGTGGTCGGAAAAAATCGCGGGCGCCGCGCCGAAGTCGAAGCGCTTCGAGTCGCGCCGGGCGTGGACGAAATTCTGATCATCTCGCAGCCGTACACGCTGGTCAGCCTCGAGCTACAGCCGCAGCGCACGGTCGTGGACGTGAAGGGCGTGAAGATCGGCGGGCCGGACCTCGTCGTGATCGCGGGGCCCTGCTCGGTCGAATCGCGCGAACAGTTGATGGAGACCGCTCGCGGCGTGAAAGCGGCGGGCGCAAACCTGCTTCGCGGCGGCGCGTACAAGCCGCGCACTTCGCCGTACGACTTTCAGGGCCTCGGCGTAGAAGGACTAAAAATCCTGGCTGAAGCGAGAAAAGAAACCGGCCTGCCCATCGTCACCGAGGTGATGGGAATCGAAGATCTCGATGCGGTCGTCGAGTACGCGGACATGATGCAGGTGGGCGCGCGCAACATGCAGAATTATCCGTTGTTGCGCCGGCTCGCCACCGTGCCACGGCCCGTCCTACTGAAGCGCGGTCCTTCGGCCACGATCAAAGAGTGGCTCCTCGCGGCCGAGTACTTGCTGTCGGGTGGAAATCCCAACGTCGTGCTGTGTGAGCGGGGAATCAAAACGTTTGACGCCGAATTGAGGAACACGCTGGATCTTGCGGGCGTCGCGCTTTGCAAGGAGCTTTGCCACTTGCCTGTGGTGGTCGATCCTTCGCACGCCACGGGACGCCGAAGCCTGGTGCCCGCCGCCGCGCGCGCGGCCGTCGCCATCGGCGCCGACGGCATCATCGTCGAAGTGCATCCTTGTCCGGAGCGAGCATTGTCCGACGGACCGCAATCACTCGATTTGGCGGGATTCGCCGCGATGATGAAGGGACTGCAACCTGCAATCGCAATGGCAGCTGCGGGGCGATGAGGCATCTGTAGCTCTTGTCTTACCCTTCGCCGGAAAGTTCTTGCCGCCGGCGCGACATTATGAAGACCTAAGTTGCTGCGTTTACGAGTGGCGCAATGGCGACCGCTGTCAGCTTGTACTCTGGACACTTGGATTGTGGATCCACGTATGGACTGGTCAAGACATTCGTGTGCGTTTCCGGAAAATGAAAAGTAAGAAATAATGTCCCTGGCGAAACGCGATCAGTAACACGCGCCGGAGCTTGTGTCGACCCCCACCGGCTTCGCACCTCCACCATTTGCCCGTCCTGAATGTTATTACCCGCCGCGTCCGCTGAGTGAATCTCCAGGAAATCCGCAGGCAAAAGAGTGCGGTTGGGCGTCCGGCGAGTCATCGTTCCGACGTTGTAATGTTCCAGCGCGCGGCCTGTAATCAGCAAGAAGGGATAGCTGCCTTGACTGTGCTCAGGACTCGGGACGTAGTCGAGAGCAACGAGCCTGCCCTTGCCGCGCAGGAATCCGTTCGAATGAACGGTCGCGGTGCCAGGGTGGTTGGCTGTGGGGCATGGCCACTGCAATCCGTCCGGCTCTAACCTGGCGTAACTGATACCGCCGAAAAGGTTCGGAGCGACTTGCGCGATTTCGTCCATTACATCCGAGGGAGTTTCGTGAGTCCAATGCGCGCCCATCGCGTTTGCTACGTCGCGAATCACTTCCCAGTCCGCACGCGCTTCTCCGGGTGGAGGGACGGCCGGTCGCACCAGCTGAATGCGCCGCTCACCATTGGTGAAAGTGCCTTCCTGTTCGAAAACGCCCGCGGCAGGAAGCACGAGGTGAGCAAAGCGGGCCGTCTCCGAAAAGAACATTTCTTGCACAACAAGGAGCTCCAGCGCTTTGAGCGCTTCCAGAACGTGAGTCTGGTTGGGATCGCTTTGGGCAACATCTTCCCCCTGCATCCACAGAGCTTTGATTTTCCCATTCGTCGCGGCATCGAGCATCTCGGAGATGGTGAGGCCAGCTTCTCGCGGAGGAGCGGTTCCCCAGAGCTCATCGAGCCGCCTGCGTACATCAGGGTCTGTTAGGGATTGATATCCCGTGACCTGGTTCGGCATGCCGCCCATGTCGGCGTTCCCCTGAACGTTATTTTGTCCGCGTAGAGGAAGCATGCCCGCTCCTGGCTTGCCTATGCTGCCGGTCAACATTCCCAGATTGCACAATGTCATGACGGAAGCGGTGCCCTGGGTCAGCTCGGAAAGCCCGAGTCCGGAAATAAACAGCGCCGGCCCATTTTTCGCGAGGAGTGAAGCCGCCTTGAAGATTTCTTCTCGATCAATTCCCGTGATTTCGGCGATCTGCGCGAGCGAAAGTGCATTCAAGAATTGTTTGAGTTCGGCAAAGCCTTCCGTGCGGGACTGAATGTAGGATTCATCGATCAGATTTTTTTCAACCAGGATTTTGGCGATGGCATTGAATAGCGGCACGTTGGTGCCGGGTTTCGGACGGAGATGGACGCCGGCATACTCGGCGAGTTCGATTCGGCGAGGATCGATGACGATTAAGGAACTGCCGGAGAGCACAGCCTGTTTTATGCGGGCGCCGACCACCGGATGCGCTTCGGTCGCATTGGCGCCGGCGAGCACAATCATTCGGGCCAGCGGGATATCAGCGTAAGAAGCGGTGGCCGCGCCGGTTCCGGTAACGGTCTGAAGGGCGAGCGCTGTCGAAGAATGGCAGACACGCGCGCAGCAATCCACATTGTTCGTTCCAATGCGTGTGCGGAAGAGCCTCTGAAGGAGATAAGCAGCTTCGTTCGTGGAGCGGGATGAAGAAAACGCTCCAAGCGCCTGCGGGCCGAAGCGGTCGCGGATCTCCAACAGGCGCCGAGATAGCCACGAAATTGCCTCCGGCCAGGCGATTTCCTGCCAGCCGCTTTCGGTGCGCAATAGTGGCGTGGTGAGGCGGTCCCGAGAATGGTGGTAGCTGTGGGCGTACCGTCCCTTGACGCAGAGGTGTCCGTGATTAACCTGGGCGAGCGGTGTACCGCGAATTCGGTCGACGCGGCTTTGGGAGACCTCGATATCAAGCTGACAGCCGACGCCGCAATACCCGCAGGTGGATTGCACCACGGCATCGGGTGGACGCGCGCCGATGCGGTCGATGTCCGTGATCGCGCCGGTTGGACAGTGGTCCACGCAAGCGCCGCAGGACACGCAGGGGCTATCCGCAAAATTCTGCGAGGGACCAAAGATAAGGTGCGTTGCGGAGCCGCGGCCCGCGAGTCCATAAACGAACTGGCCTTGAATTTCATCGCAAGCATGCAGGCATCGGCGACAGTTGATGCAGAGTGACCGGTAGAACCGAAGGTAAGGATGGCTCTCATCGGCAGGCACGATTTCGCCAGTGTGGCCGAACCCAGAAGACTCCAGGCCGAGGCGGTGCATCAACCGCTCAATTTCGGTTCCATCTTTGCTGGGACGGAAGGCGCCGGCGGGATGAGCGGAAAGGTACAGAGACAAAATGTCACGACGCAGCGAATCGATACGCGCAGAGCTCGTGCGGATTTCCATTCCCGGCTGCAGAGGTGTGTGGCAGGCGGCTTGAAATCGTCCACGCCGATCGGTCTCTACCAGGCAAATGCGGCAACCGCCTTCGGGTGAAAGCTCCGCTTGGTAGCAAAGCGTAGGGATATCGATGCTTGCCCGGCGGGCGCATTGGAGAATGGTTTCTCCTTGATGGATGGAAACCGTCTTGTCATCGATTGTGGCGGTTTGCGGTGTCATTCGAGAACACGATCGCCGAAATATCGCAACATTTGAGACATGGGACCTGGCATTTGTTGGCCGAACGCGCAGAGACTGCCTTGCGCCATGACATCGAAAAGGCGTTCGAGCTGCGGCAGGGAGTTCGCGACCCTCGCAGTTTGAGCCAACTCCAAGGCCCGTCTGGAACCAAGGCGGCAGGGGACGCACTTGCCGCAGGACTCCTCGGCCATGAACTCGATCCAGTGGAGGAAGAGCGCCCTGATGTTCGTGCCCTCCGGGACGGCAACCAGTCCTCCGTGGCCCAGTTTGAGGGTGCGCTGCGCCATCGCCTCGTAGCATATGGGTACGTCCCATTGGCTGGGCAGCGCCACGCTGCCCATGGGTCCACCGATGAGGACGGCTTCCAATTTGTGGCCACGCGCGGCGCCGCCCGCATCCCGTTGGATGACGTCTCTTAAGGAACGGCCAAATTCGATTTCCAAAATACCGGGATTGGCAAAACCGTGATTCAGGCAGAGAGCTTTCGTGCCCGGCGAGGCTTTCGTGCCAAGAGCGGCGTATTCCGCCGAGCCGCGTTCAAGGATCCATGGGACGTTGACGAGCGTTTCCACGTTGTCCACTACAGTGGGCTTTCCGAATAGGCCTTCCACAACCGGATAGGGTGGACGCAGACGAACTTCACCTCGAAGGCCTTCGATGGCGTTCAGCATGGCTGTTTCTTCGCCGCATACGTAACTGCCCATTCCCGGTACGATGGACGGCTTGAAGTCCTCAAGGAGGCCGGCAGCACCTGCGGCTTGAACAGCGCCTTTCATCCGCTCTATCGCACGAGGGTATTCGGAGCGGATATATACGATCCCTTCTTGCGCACCAACGGCATGTCCACAGATAGCCATGCCTTCGAGAATGCAGTGCGGGTCATCCTCCATGAGGACGCGGTCGATAAAGGAGCCGGGATCGCCTTCATCGCCGTTGGCGATGACATACTTCGAGTCCGAATCTACTTCGGCGCACCGGCGCCACTTCGTGCCTGTCGGAAAGGCAGCGCCGCCGCGGCCACGTTCGCCGGACTGCTCCATGGCCGAGAGAACGTCTTCGGGTCGCATGCGGCGGACCTTGGCTAGAGTTTCATAGGCGCCATCCGCGCGGGCAGCCTGGAGATCGGAAAAGTCGCCACGGCCGATTCGTCGAGTCACAATCGTCTGATTTGAGACACTCCTGATGGCCGGGCGGGCCGGCTCGGGAACGGAAAGTTCGAGGAGTGGTTCCACGGAAGGATGGCCGTTCATTGCCACGACACGATCGTCGGACCGCAACGCAGCTGGAGAACGATCGCAGAAACCGACACAATACACACTTCGACATGGTGTCCGCTTACTCGCCGCAGCAAACAGGTCTTTGGCGCCGGCCAGCACGCAGGATGTACCGATACAGATGCGGGCTTCAGAGCTTTGATTCAGGTCGGAGTAGTAGGACAGCACGCCGCGAACTTCCGCTTCGGGAAGCGCCACCTCTTGCGACAGTCGCTTGACTTGATTGGGGTCTGGAAGCCCGTGAATTTCTACAAACTGCTGAATCGCAACGAGGGGGGAGTCGCCTCCTCGATAAGCTTCAAGAACTCGGCGTTTACCGTACATTCGTGGAGCCATAATACAATAGATGGCCATAGGTGGTGACGCCGCGATCGAGGTGCGCATCCGCGCATCGGAAAGCTATCAAGGTGAGTCCAGACGGACTTTCCGGCAGGGGCAAGGAATTCCATTGCGTGCAGGGCAAAATTATGTTTCCTTGCCATAACCCCGGTGTAGCCTGAAACCGGGGATAATGCCGGAAGGAAAGCCAAGGTCGAACATGAATCCGATCGCGGCGAAGCAGCCACGGGACATGAACAAATCCTCGAAAGTGACCCGCGCATTCCTGTTGAAGCTTGAGTTGCGCAGTCATCCCACTTTGCTTTGTGTGATCCGCGGAGCGCTGCAACCCTTGGTGGAAATGTTGGGATTTTCCGCCGAACACAACAGGGAAATTATACGAGCGGTGGACGAAGCCGTGGCCAATATCATGCGGCATTCCTATCAGGGGCGTCTGGACCAGCCCATCGAAGTTTATTGCAATCGCTTGCAGCGGCGCACGAATGGAGAAATCGAGCAGGGCGTCGAAGTCCTGCTCTTTGATTGCGGGCCCGCCGTGGACACGACGAAACTCGAAGCCCGCCCACTGGACGAGGTCAGGCCCGGTGGTTTAGGGTTGCATATCATTCGGGGGAGTATGGACACGGTCCAGTACAAACGCGCCGGCCGGTTGAACCGGCTGCGACTCGTAAAATACGCCCGGACCTCGAAGGGCGAGTGCGGATCCGCAGAGGAGAAGCCATCGTGAAGATATCCGCCCGCCGGGTCGAAACGGCTACGATTTTGGATGTGTCCGGGAACATCGACATGTCGAATTCGCCGGAAGTAAGGAAAGCATTGCTGCGCGAAATCCGCGAAAAGGGCGTGACTCGAGTCGCACTAAACTTGACCGGCGTGGCGTATATCGACAGCTCGGGCGTGGCTTCCCTCGTGGAAGGGCTCAAGGCTTCCCGGGAGTCGGGTTCGCGCTTTGTCCTGTTCGGGCTGAGCGATTCCGCGCGCGAAGTATTGAAGATTTCGCGTTTGCTGAAACTTTTTGAAGTGTACGACGACGAAACGCAGGCCATAGCCCCCTAGACGCCTTCCGTTTGACGGGACAATTGAGATCGCCATGGCGGCAGAAAACGTGATGGAAGTCGTCTCTCAACTCGGCGCCGGCGTCACCGACAGCCTTGCCTACCTCGGCGCTCTCGCCACGCTCGGAAGCCGCGCTGCGTATTACACCTTCATCGGACCGTTCCAAGGGAAACAGCTGCGTGTGCAGAGCGCCGCCTCGCAGGCGATGGAAGTGGGCGTTCGGGCTTTGCCTATCCTTTCCCTGATCACATTTTTCATCGGGTTGATTTTGGCGTTACAGAGCGCTTATGAGCTGAGCAAGCTCGGCGCCATGAATCTCGTGGCGAAAGCCGTGGCCTTGTCCATGTCGAGAGAGCTCGGCCCGTTGATTACAGCCATCGTTGTGATTGGCCGTTCGGGCTCCGCATTCGCCGCGGAGATCGGAACGATGAAGGTCACCGAAGAAATCGACGCGCTGGAAGTGATGGCGATTAATCCCGTTCATTTCCTCGTCGCGCCGAAATTTCTGGCCATGATGGTGATGCTGCCCTGCCTGACGATCTGGGCAAATACGATGGGCATTCTCGGCGGGGCGCTGTTCGGAGTCACTCAGGCGGATTTCACCCTGGGGCGATACATGCAGGCGTCCATCGAATCGCTTTACTTGCGCGATATCCTTTCGGGACTGATCAAGAGCGTGATGTTTGGCGTCACGATAACGGCTGTGGGATGTCTCGAAGGTTTGTCCACGGGAGGCGGCGCGGAGCAAGTGGGCCGCTCCACGACCAGAGCGGTGGTGATTTCGATTTTGCTGGTTGTGGTCGTCGATCTCGTCTTTACAGGAATATTTTTCTTCCTGGGGAATGGATAGCTCCTCTGAGTCTTTTATGAATCGAGAACATCCAAATCTGAGTGAGCCTAAGATGGTCATCTCCCTGCGGGACCTCCGCGTAAGTTATGGAGAGAGGGAGATTCTGCACGGCATTCAGTTTGACGTAAAGGCCGGAGAGACTCTGGTCATCCTGGGAGGTTCCGGCTCTGGCAAGAGCACGCTTCTGCGGACGCTGGTGGGACTGGAAAAACCAAGTTCGGGCCAGATTTGGATAAACGGCCAGGATATCGCCGCTATTTCCGACGACGAATTGTATGAGATTCGTAAAAAAACGGGAATGTCCTTTCAAGGGAGCGCTTTGTTTGGCTCCATGACAGTAGGTGAAAACGTGGCTCTGCCGCTGCGGGAACACACGAAGCTGGAAGATTCCACGATCGAAATCATGCTGCGCCTCAAGCTAGAGCAGGTCGGGCTTGCGGGTTTCGAGTACCATATGCCGTCGCAACTCAGCGGCGGCATGAAAAAGCGGGCCGCCGTTGCGAGGGCGCTCTCGATGGATCCGGAGATTCTATTTTTTGACGAGCCCTCGGCTGGACTGGATCCCATCATCGCGGCGGGCATCGATCAGTTGATCCTGGAATTGAAGAAAGCGTTTCGCATGACGATCATCGTGGTCACGCATGAACTCGCCAGCGCCTTTCTCATTGCGGACCGCATGGTGCTGATCGACAAAGGAAATATTGTAGCCATCGGGACGACCGAGGAAATGCGGACGAGCGTGCAACCGCGGGTACGCCAATTTCTGGATCGAGTTCCCGAGCCGGACGTCGAAGGAGAATTGGATTATTTGCAAACGCTCACGGAACGATACCGGCGTCGAGGCTGAGCACCGGCTGAAAGTTGGGGAACCCGAAAGCGCGGGACCCAAAGTTAAGGAAGGATGATGAGCCCAAAAACCGAACAAACGTTGGTGGGACTGTTTGTCCTGGTTGCCGGAGGCATCCTTCTTGTCGCGGTCTTCGCGATCCATGGGGCGTTTGGCGGTACGGCCAAGACCTACCACGCTTACTTTCAATTTGCGGGCGGGCTGGAACCGGGCGCGACGGTTCGTTATTCGGGAGGTCCCAAGGTAGGGCGCGTGGAGAGTTTGCGCATTGATCCGAAAGACCCGACGCACATCGATCTCACGTTCAGCGTCCAGCCCGATGTGCTCGTGAAAACAGACAGCAAAGTGAAGATCATGAGCATGAGCCCGCTCGGCGACAATCACCTGGAGCTTTATCCGGGATCCGCGCAGGGCAGCGCCGCGCCCGCGGGATCTTTGCTTCCTTCCGAGAATTACGTGGACTTCAACGCCCTGACCGAACAAATCAACAACCTCGCTCCGCACGCGCAACAACTCATTCAAACTTTGGACGCTCGTGCGACGGAGCTGAAAGTGACTCTCGACCGCGTCAACGACCTGTTGAATGCGCAGAATCGATCCAATCTTTCGGCCACGTTGTCCGAGACGCGCGGGCTGATTGCGGATTCCCGGCCGCAGGTGCGGTCGGCGCTTCAACACGTTAATGATTTGAGCGAGAAATTGGGGCCTCTGATCGCCGACTTCCGAAAGACCTCCGGCCAGGCGAATGATGTATTGGCGCACATCGATTCAGCAATCGGAGAGACACAGCCGGAAGTTCGTAAGGCCGTGACCGAACTCCGGGGCACTCTGAAGTCCTTGACCGATTTGACCGGGCAGCTCAATCAGACACTCGACGTGAATTCGGAAAACATCGATCAGCTTCTCGATAATTTGCTCCACGTCACCGAGAACCTGAAGGAGTTCACGGAGACGATTAAGACACGGCCCTATTCGTTGATTCGAGCGACCAATCCGCCCGAGCACAAGACGGGCGGGCAGTAGGAGCCGTGATTCGTGACCCGTGGCCCGTGGAACCCAATTCTCGCGGCAAGGGCTTGAACGGAACACGGGGCACGAGTCACGACAGAAAGGCGTTCAATGAACCGCAGATTCGTCTCAATCGCGGCGTTGGGTGTCGGACTTCTCGCCGGGTGCGGAGCGGCGCGGCCGAGTAAGTATTATCAACTTACTGTTCCCGGGGATGCGGCGCCTGCGGCGGAACGCAGTCCTTATCCTGTGACGTTGCTGCTCGGCCCTCTGCGGGCTTCGCACTTGTACAGGGAAGATCACATCGTGTATAGCTCGAGTGGCGAGAATATGGGCACGTACGAATACCAGCAGTGGGCTGAACCTCCAACCGAAATGCTGGTGGATGTTCTGTTGCGCGAGCTGCGTGCCTCCGGAAGATACCGGGCGGTGGATGTCCTGCGCAGCAATTCTCATGGGGACTACATTCTCTACGGCCGCTTGTACGACTTTAAGGAGATTTCCGCCTCGCCGCTCATGGCCCGCCTGACCATTGAATTGGAAATGCGCGAAACGAAGTCAGGGTCGACGGTCTGGACCCATTATTACTCGCATGATGAGCCCGTAAGCGGGAAGGACATTTCCGCTGTGGTTGCCGCGCTGGACCGCAATGCCCAGCGTGGCATGGGTGAGGTAAAATCAAGCCTGGATCAATATTTTTCGACTCGTTCTTTGAATTAGGACTCGAACTATGACGGCGCCCAACAACGATTCGGTCGCAAACAACAAGCCAGCGCAACAAATGAGTTGCATGGAAGTGTGGGGCGGAAGCCAACTCACCACGCGCCGCGTGGAAATGGGCGGGCTGGACGCCTGGGTGTACAGCAAGCCTTTTGGCGAGGCGCAGCGCGGCGGGGATGTGTATTACGCGTCGAGCTGTGCCACCGGCCGAATCACCCGCTTGCTGCTGGCCGATGTGGCGGGACACGGAAACACAGTCGCTTCTACGGCCGCAAATCTCCGCACGCTCATGCGGAGATTCGTCAACCGTCTGGACCAAACGGAATTTGTGCGGTTGCTCAATCACCAGTTCACCGCGCTTTCCGAAGTGGGCACCTTCGCAACGGCCGTCGTGGCCACATTTTTCGCACCCACGCACCGTTTGATTGTCTGCAATGCGGGCCATCCCCGGCCTCTTCTGTATCAGGCGGCAGAGCAGGAGTGGACTTTGCTGGGAGCCGAGGCGCCGGATGAAGAAGCATCGCCTCACAACATGCCGCTGGGAATCATCGACATGACTGAGTACGAGCAGTTTGACGTGCAACTGGAATCCGGCGACTGCGTGCTCGCCTACACCGACGCGCTGATTGAGTCTCGCGATGCGGATGGTGAGATGGTCGGCGAGGCCGGACTGCTGCGGATCCTGCGTCTCCTTGGGGACGTGGAGCCGCAACTATTGACCAAGACGCTGCTGCGTGAAATCAAGGATCGATATCCAGACAATCTGACCGAAGACGACGTGACCGTCCTCCTGGTCCGAGCCAACGGGCATAAGCCGCGTCATTCGTTCAGAGACATTCTCTGGGCGAATATCCGGTTTGCGGGGTCGCTCATCCGTGCGATCAATCCCTGGGCGGAACGCCCGCCGCTGCCGGACTTGAACGTGGCCAATATCGGCGGCGCGATTATTCCCGCCCTCGGGCAGCGCTGGCGCGCAACCGGCTCGATGCGTCGCCCATCCGGCCAGCATGAATGAGGCTTTCGATTTGCGAGTAGGACAGGCTTCAGCCTGTCTGCCGTTTCGAGCTGACAAGGACAAAAACCAGATAGGCTTGAAGCCTGTCCTACTAAGAGGAGCTTGATGAAGCAACAATTCGCTCTGGCTCTTACTCTCTTCACGGTTCTCGCGGTCGCGTTTGGGTGTGGCAGCTCTGACAAGTCAACCACATCCAGCACACCGAGCACATCCAGCCCAATGAAAGTGAGCGGCCAGCCGACAACAACTCCGTCCGGCCTTCAATACTGGGACATTGTGGTTGGCACCGGCGCAACGGCAGCGCCCGGAAGCACGGTCAAGGTCCACTATTCCGGTTTTCTGACGACCGGCCAGAAATTTGACAGTTCTCGCGACCGTGGCGAGCCTTTTTCATTTCCATTGGGGCAGGGGCAAGTAATAAAAGGCTGGGACGAAGGGGTCGCGGGAATGAAGGTCCGAGGCCAAAGGCAATTGCGAATTCCGCCGCAGCTGGGTTATGGAGCTGAGGGAGCGGGCGGCGTAATTCCGCCTAACGCGACACTGATTTTTGATGTGGAACTCCTCGGGGTCGGCAAATAACTTGAAGGATTTTTTCCAAGCCTTCGGGTCCATTCAGAATTTTGCCTCCCTGCGCGCAAGCACAACCAAGCATTTTTTCAGAATTGCCGCGGCTGCTGCCATCTTCGTTTTTTCCGTCCTTCTGTTCGGTACGCTTCGTCCAGGTGCGCGCCAATCCGCCAGGCCACAAGCTCTTGATAAGAAGAGCCTCATTACCTACTTCGTTGCGGACGGTAGCGGCAAGCCCGGCTATCACTCTTCGGATCGCGAACTTGCACTGTGGGCATTGCAGGCATGGCAGCGGAGCGCCGCAAATGGTTTTCGATTTGCCGCTGCGACGGAATCGAGTGCGCTGATTCGCCTCTATTGGGCCGGCCCGGACAGCGGCGAGTACGGGGAAATGCGGCCGATCGTTGTCGGGGGCCAGCAGGGAGCGGCTGTCTTCATCCGGCCTGACATCGATTCGCTCGGCGAGGACATTGCGCGTCGCGCCAGAGGCGACATGCTCCTGCGAGACAGCATCGTCTACTTAACCTGTGTGCACGAACTCGGCCACGCGCTTGGCCTCTCACATACGCGGGATTTTCGCGACATCATGTATTACTTCGGTTTCGGGGGAGATGTCGTCGAGTACTTCGGCAGGTATCGCGCCCAGATTCGCACGAGGAATGATATCGCGGCGGTCTCCGGACTTTCCGAGGATGACGTGAATCGTATTCGAGCAATTTACAGCAAGGAATGAACGACGGTGGCGAGATCGCCTATGGCTTTGTGTCTCCCGGACCGCCATCTCCTGCCGTTCCGCCAAAAATTCTGCGGCCATCGGGCAGGGTCACTCTTCTCGCGTCGGCAAGTTTAGAACCGTCTCTCGCCGGGTAGCCGCCGACGATGACCTGATCCCCAACCTTTAAGGAATCCCGACTCCAGCCTTGCCGGTGCAGCGAACCCGGGCTCGCCGCCTCGCAACCCCAATTCGTCGTATTGCCCTTGTCATCCTTCACATCGACGTAGAAATAGACGTGAGGATTCGTCCATTCGATTCTCGTGACGACGCCCTTGAGTTCGATCAACTTGCTCCCGTCAAACTCCGCCGAAAAAGAATGGTGGGCAAGCGCGGGGATTGCCAGCGCCATGGCGACGATCGCAGCCAAGACAGCAAATAGTTTTCTCACGAATTGCAATCTATAACAGGGGGAGAGAGCGGTCAAGCTGCGGGGGTGCGTTCCTTGACACCGCAGTAGCAGTCCGCTAGTTTACGCACATGCGACTTCTTATTGCGTGCAGTGTGATCGCTGCATCCCTGTCGGTGCACCCCTCCGCCTCCGCGCAATCGACACCTCCGCCGGAAAACCCCTACAAGGAGTTGGGCAGCGAATCCGCGGGAATCAAAGCGCCTGCAGGGCCCTCCAAACCAACTCCGCGTACTGCGGACGGCAGACCGGACCTGTCCGGTTTCTGGAAAGGGCCGCTGATCTTCGGCGGCATGTTCAAGAGTGTAGGCGGACCGCCATTCACTCCTGCCGGAGAAGAAGCTTTCAAAAACAATCTGGCGAAATCGATAAATCCGGAAGCCCTGTGTCTCTTTGCCGGGATACCGAGGGCCAGCATAAGCGGAGTGCCGTTTGAGATTATTCAGAACTCGAATCGCATCGCATTCCTATACGAACTGATGTGGACGTTTCGGACCATCCCCATCGACGGCCGCGGACACCAGAAGGATTTTGAGCCCTCCTTTTTTGGAGACGGGGTCGGCAAGTGGGACGGCGACACGCTGGTCATCGACTCGATCGGATTCAAGGATAAGCTGAGCTGGATTGATGACGACGCGCATCCGCATAGCGATGCCATGCATGTTGTCGAGCGGTGGTCGCGGCCGGACGCGGATCATTTGGCGCACGAGGTGACGGTGGAAGATCCCAAGTTCTACACAAAGCCGTGGACGTTTTCCAGGGTGTTCACGGCCATGCCTCCCGGCGACGAACTCTACGAATTCGCGTGCGATGAGAACAATGTGGACCGGGATGGCGGCCATTTGGGATATGGCCCGTTAAATCTGAAAACGTACCCGCTGAATCCGCCCGCACCGAAAAAATAGCTCGGTTCCATTTCGCGGGGCTTCAGGGATCAGGACCGTAAGGCCGCTCAAGGAGGAATTGAACATGAACTCGCGAATGGGTCCACGTTCTCTATCGCTGCTATTTGCAGCAATGGCAGCGGTGATCGCACTCTGCGGCGCTCCGCAGGCGCGCGCCAAACAAGGAGGCGCCACTCCGACCGTTTCCGCGACGGAAAAACCTTACCTTGTCGAATGGGTTTACAAAGTGAAGTGGGGTTACGCGGACGAATTCTGGCAGCTCTTTAAAAAATATCAAATCGCGACGCTAAACCGCGAGAAAGAACTCGGCTACGTCACCTCCTATTCCGTCTACCGTCCGGGTTATCACACGGGCGAAGACACTCGATGGGAATTCCGCATCGTAATCGCCTATAAGAACATCTCTACTTCCGGACATGGCAGTGAAGTGGAAAAGCAACTGTTCCCGGACCAGGCCGAAATGAAACGCGGAGAAAATCGCCGCTGGGAACTCACGGAAGCGCACTACGATCTGCCGATTCACACCATCGATCCAAATGGAGACGGTACGGAATAAGGCGCTGTTGTTCCATCGTCGTCGCGAAAATAACGGGGGAGGCCAGATTTTCCATGGGGAGTGAATCATCAAGAGCAAGTAAAAAGTCACGCGTCAGCGTCATTCCAACAGGAAAAGCGCTCGGGGCGGAAATTCATGGAGTAGATCTGCGGACGGTCGACTCGAATGATTTTGCGTGCATCTATCGTGCCTGGCTGGACCACTCGGTTCTTCTGTTCCGTGGACAGAATTTGACCGATGACGATCTGATCGCATTCAGCGAGAAGTTCGGGGATCTGGATTGGGCGCCGATTCAAGAGTCCGGGCGCCGCTTCGTGGAAGGGCATCCCGAAATTTATGTCGTGTCCAATGTGATGGAAAACGGCGCGCCCATCGGAAGCTTGGGCGCGGGCGAGGCAACCTGGCACACGGACATGTCGTACCTGGAGGATCCTCCGAAGGCTAGCATCCTCTACGCGCTGGAGGTCCCGCCGTCGGGCGGCAACACGTACTTCAACAGCATGTATCGCGCATATGAATTCCTGCCCGATGCGGTGAAGAAGCGAATCGAAGGAAAAACACTCAAGCACGACGCGACCTACAATAGCGGCGGCTATGTGCGGCAGGGAATCGCCGCCATCGACGACCCTGTTACATCTCCCGGCACCTACCATCCTCTCGTTTGCACGCATCCCGAAACCAAGCGGCGCGTCTTGTACCTTGGGCGCCGGCGCAACGCTTACATCGAGGGATTGTCAGTTCAGGAATCCGAATCTTTGCTCGATGAGCTGTGGGTGTACGCGAACCGTGAAGAACTCGAATGGCACAACGAATGGCGCGTTGGCGATCTAGTCCTATGGGACAACCGCTGCACCATGCACCGGCGCGATCCCTTTGACGCAAGCTCGCGTCGAGTCATGCATCGCACCCAGATCAAGGGCGAAACACGCCCGCGTGCGTGATCGGAGTGGCTGGAGCACGATGCGTTGTGGCGCCGGCGTCCCGCCGGCGCCACGGGAGACACATGCGTTCTTTGAATGCCTCATGTCTTAGATTTCAGCAAGCAGGGTAAAAAGTTTTGAAAAAACTTTCGATCGGTATTGTTGGAGCCGGAATCGGCGGAATGGCTGCTGCGGCCACTCTGCGCCAAATAGGCATCGACGTGCGCGTCTATGAGCAGGCGCCACGCTTTGCGCGGATCGGCGCGGGCATTCAGATGATGCCAAACTCGATGAAAGTTCTGCGCCGGATCGGCGTCGAGGAAAAAGTTCGCGCGACATCTTTCCAGCCTTATTCTCACCTGAACCGCAAGTGGGATACCGGCGAGGTGATGAGAGAGTTACCTATGCCGGAGAGCCTTTTCGGCGCGCCCTATCTGTGCATGCACCGCGCCGATTTGCACAACGCCCTCGCAGCCGTCGTGCCGGAGGAAATCGTCCACCTCGACAAGAAACTGGTGGGGCTGGAACAACGCGCAGGGCAGGTCTCTCTCGCGTTTGCCGATGGAACGCGCGCACAGGCGGACGCTGTGATCGGCGCGGACGGCGTTCACTCCGTTGTGCGCGAAATTATCCTTGGTCCGGATCAGCCGATTCACAAAGGACGCATCGCGTACCGCGCCATTTTTCCTTCCGCCTTGCTCAATGGAATGGAAATCGGATCTTCGCGGACCAAGTGGTGGGGCCCCGACCGTCATATCGTCATCTACTACACGAACGCCGCTCGCAGTGAACTTTATTTTGTGACCAGCGTGCCCGAACCCGCGGAGTGGGTCACGCGCGAATCGTGGTCGGCAAAGGGCGATGTGAAAGAGCTTCGCAAGGCGTACGAAGGTTTCCACGCCGATGTTCGCGCCGTCCTGGAAGCCTGCCCGGACTGCCACAAATGGGCGATTCTCGAACGCGAACCTTTGCCGCGCTGGAGTGAAGGACGCGTCGTGCTCCTGGGCGATGCTTGCCATTCCATGACGCCCTACATGGCGCAAGGAGGAGCAACGGCGATCGAGGATGCAGCCATCCTCGCGCGTTGCCTGGAGGAAACGGGCGGAGAAGATTTTGCGGGCGCGTTCCGCCGCTATGAGTCTCATCGCAAGCCACGCACTTCGCGCATACAGGCAATCTCCAGCGCGAACACCTGGATGAAAGGCGGAGATGAGGACACGACCTGGTTGTACGGCTACGATGCCTGGAACGTGCAGTTGACTCCCATGGAACCATACGTCAAGGCTCTCTGAGAAAAACATCGATGCAAAAAGACTTCCAAAAGAAAACCTTCACAACTTCCGATAACTGCGCCATTGCGTATACGCTGCGGCCCGCAGAAAAATCCGGCGCGCAGCGATTGGTCCTCATCCATTCCTTGGCGCTGGATGGCAGCATCTGGAACGGCGTCGCGGCGAGATTGGCCGGCCAGGCCGAAATCCTCACGTACGACTGCCGCGGACATGGGCAATCGGATCGGAATTCTGAGTCCTTCACCACTGAACTTTTTGCCAGCGACCTGGCGGAATTGCTCGATCATTTGGGCTGGCCGATCGCCGCTGTCGCGGGATGCTCCATGGGCGGGTGCGTCGCGCAGGCGTTTGCCGGCATGAATCTCTCCCGCGTGAGCGCACTCGGACTGATCGACACCACGGCATGGTACGGTGAGGAAGCTCCCAAGAATTGGAGAGCTCGCGCCGCAGCGGCGCGTTCGAAAGGTCTCGCGGGCTTGATCGAGTTTCAGGTCACGCGATGGTTCAGCGACCGATTTCGAACCGCGCATCCCGAGATCGTCAAGGAATTGACCGAAGTTTTTCTGGCCAACGATGTGGAGTGTTACGCTGCCACTTGCGTGATGCTCGGCGCCGCCGATTTACGGCCTGTTTTGCCGTCGCTTCGCATGCCGGTCGCGGTAATAGTGGGTGAAGAAGACCACGCCACTCCCATCGCTATGGCGCGGCAGTTGCACGAAGCAATTTCCGGCTCCACGCTGACCATACTACCCGGTGGCCGCCACCTGACTCCTGTCGAGTGCCCGGACCAAATCGCCGCGCAGCTATTGGCACTATTGAGGCGGGTAAATTCTCAACAGGCCGCGGCCGAGGCGTAGCAATCAGTGCGGCACGACTATGCAATGTCCATCCATTGCCGAACCTTTCGAACCTCATCTTCGGCTTGACTGCGAGATTTAGTGAATTTCAATAACGGCCCGGTTGGCACCGAAGGGCGCGAAAGTAAGACAGCGCGCGACAACGCCACCGATGCGGCGAGCTTGCTCACCCGAATGGAGCAGGTGCCGTTCTCGAGATGGCATGCAAATGCTCGCATCGTCATGGGCAGCGCGACATTTTTCGATGCATTTAATGCATTGTCGCTGGCATTTGCGCTGCCCACGCTCATTCGGTTGTGGCACATCTCTCCCAAACAAATCGGCTTCTTGATCTCGGCGAGCTACGTCGGTCAATTGGCCGGCGCATTGGTGTTCAGCGCGCTTGCCGAAAAAGTGGGACGCATTCGCGGCACGACGGCCGCGATCGCGATCATGTCCGTCATGAGTTTCGGATGCGCGGTGGCCGGAAATTTCCCCGCACTATTTGCATGCCGGTTCGTGCAAGGCATTGGCGTCGGCGGTGAAATGCCTGTGGCCGCCACCTATATCAATGAATTGTCACGCGCGCATGGACGAGGAAGGTTTTTCCTGCTGTACGAAATGATTTTTCCTGTAGGACTCATGGCCACGGGACAGATAGGCGCATGGCTCGTGCCCGCCTATGGATGGAATTCCATTTTTCTCCTGGGAGGCATTCCAGGTTTGCTGATCACCTTCCTGGTGGCGCGCCTTCCGGAATCGCCGAGATGGTTGATCTCCAAGGGCCGCATCCGTGAAGCGGAAGCAATTGTGGAGAAAATTGAAGCGAGCACCAGTCGCAGAGTTCCGGTCGCGACAACCTCGGCGACCGCTTCGACGGCGAGCCTGATGCAACGCGGCAGATGGAGCGAACTTCTCTCGAACCACTATCGGGGGCGCACGTTGATCGTTTGGGCGCTTTGGGCAAGCGCCTTCTTCGTCGCAAACGGGCTGAATAATTGGATGCCGAGTCTCTACAACACCGTTTATCACCTGAGTCTGCGGCAATCGCTGCGCGCCGCTTCGATGACCAATGTCGCGCAAGTCGCGGTTCTGCTCGTCTGCGCGTTCAGCATCGATCGCATTGGCCGCAGGAACTGGACGATCGCAGCTTTCATTCTAGGTGGAGCAATGCTGGCATTGCTGGGAATGATTGGCGCGCAAAAAGTATTGAGCGTGATGATTTTAGCTACGTTAGGTTACGGGCTCATTGGATCGGTAAATGCCGTTCTTTATCTTTACACGCCGGAAATTTATCCCACCCGCATGCGCGCGATTGGAACGGGCCTGGCCACATCCTGGCTGAGGATCGCCTCTGCGGTGGGACCTGCGCTGGTCGGTTTCATGGTCGATGCAAAAGGCATCCATTCCGTTTTCTTGATGTTTGCCGGAATAAGCGCCGTTGGCGCGCTGGCCGCAACCTGCATGGTGGAAACAAGCGACCGCCGCCTCGAGGAAATCGCTCCTTGAAGTGTTGTGGCGCCGGCGTCCCGCCGGCGCCACGAAAACCTGCATTCCTTGGTGAGTGTGCGACTATTTCTGTCCGGCATCGAAACGAGACGTTTCGGTCATGACGGACCAGTCCAGATGGCCCATGCCGCGGGCTTGCGCGGCGAGGCATTTGTCGCGGACCACGCTCGCGTATGAGAGCGGGGCGTGGACTTCGGCGGCCGCCTGAAGAATCAGAGTGACGTCCTTCGTGCCGCCGTCCAAGGTGAAGCCGGCGCGTCCAAAATCGCGCGTGCAGATCCGATCAACATATTCCGCCGCGGCAGGCATATATTGCTTGAACATGCCGGTGAGGATGGAAGGATCAACGCCGCGGCATTCCGCAAACACGTACGCCTCTCCAATCAGCTCGATCAAGCTGGCGACCATGAAGTTGCCGACGAGCTTCATGCTCATCGCAATCGCAGGATCTTCACCCATGGGGATGATTCTGTTGGCGTAGGCGTTCACCACCGGGCGGCAGCGTTCGAGCCATTCCGGTTTTCCCGCCACGAACGTGAAAAGTTTTCCGGCTGCAGCAGCCTCCGGCCGTCCCGCAACCGGCCCGGCAACGTAGTGGCTGCCTTGCGTCGCGTGCAACTCCCCGAGCCGCGTGCTGAGCGAAGGAGAAATCGTCGTCGTGCCAATGTGGATAGCGTCGGGACGCATGCCTGCAAGGATGCCGTTGTCGCCCGTTATCGCGCTGAGAACTGAAGCGTCATCCATCAAATTTGTGACCACAATGTCAGCGGCGGCAGCGGCTTCGCGCGGCGTGCTCGCGGCTGTAGCGCCTGCTTCGACGAGCGGCTTCATTTTCTCCGTTGTTCGGTTGTAGACCGTGAGCCCAAAGCCGGCATTTTGGATATTGCGCGCAATTCCGGAACCCATCCGACCGAGACCTACGCAAGCAACTGATAGATTCATGGAGTTTCTCCGGCCCTGAATTTTGCCGCCTTAGTACGCATCCCGAACGGAGGAAAAGAATGCGGATCGCGGTGAGACGCGCCTATTTATATCACGGCCCCAGTCCAGCTTGACGCGTGATATACTTCGTTTACAGTGTTAAAGGGAGGACCTCCTTGAGACACAAGATTTCCGCAATTTTGACTGTCATCATCCTGTTCTTCGTGGCGGCGCCGATGTGGGCGCACCACTCTCCTTCGGCCGTCTTCGACATGTCGAAGGAATTCACGCTGACCGGCACGCTAACGAAAGTCGACTGGGTCAATCCCCACATCGTCGTTTATCTGGATGCGAAGAAAGATGATGGCAGCGTGGAGAATTGGAAATTCGAGAGCAACCCACCCTCCTGGTTCAGACGCGTCGCCCTGGGCAGAGACGATTTTGCGAAAGCCATCGGGCAAACCGTCACGGTACAGGGGGTGCGCGCCAAGGCTGGAGGGCTTTACGGCTATCTCCTGAAGATCACATTCCCGGATGGGAACTCTCTGGAACTCGTGTTTAAACCCACGTCCTAGTCAGTGACAAGGAGTATTCAAGCCATGACACACCGACTTGTTATCGTATTCTCGGCGGCGTTGCTTCTTGCCAGCCTCGCGACTGCCGACAATAAGGACGCCGCGACGACCAGCAAGGCGCCACGCGCCGCCGACGGGCATCCTGACCTGAACGGGATCTGGGCCTACGCGATCGATCTGCCGCCTGTAACTCTGAAGAAGGTGATCAACGGAAAAGTTTCAAACGCGGAAATCGACCAGAGCGCGGCCAAACCAGCAAAAAGGCCCGTTCCGGGAGCTCTTCCGTCAACTCCCGCTCCAACCTACAAACCTGAATTCCGGGAAAAAGTAAAAGATCTCTTCGACAACGAGAGCAAGACGGACGAAGTGTTCTACTGCGGCAAGCCCGGCGTTCCGCGCATCGGTCCGCCGCGCAGGATCATTCAACTGCCGACCGAGATGGTTTTCCTCTACGAAGACGTATCGGGAGATCCTTACCGCATTATCCCCACCGATGGCCGCGCGCACCGCAAGGGCGCGAACCCCTCCTACTACGGAGATTCCGTGGCCCACTGGGAGGGAGATACGCTGGTGGTGGACGTTACCAATTTCGTGGAGAATGGCTGGTTCGGTGAAGGCGGGTATTTCCACACCGACGCGATGCACGTCACCGAACGGCTGTGGCGCGACGGCGAAAATCTGATCTGGCAAGCCTCGGTGGACGATCCGAAAGTGCTCTCGGCGCCTTGGACCATGCCCCCTCGAGTGATTACGCCGTCCGAAGATCCTCTGGAAGAATCGCCTCCGTGCGTCGAAGACGATGGCCACCGGCTTCTGAACTCCGATCATCACCAACAACGCTAGATTCATATTTCTGTTCGTGCCAACTTCAACCCGATTGTTCGGGCGGTTGCGCCATTGCAGTCCAAGCCGCTCCTGGGCGTGCTGCGATTGACCCGGGAGTATGGCGGGCGTATGGTCGTGTGGAGAGATGAAATGGAATGCGAAAGCCGCAATTTAGACGATGAGAGATCTTCTAAAACGTTACGCTAAATTGGCTGTCGGAAAGCCGTTCTCGCCGGGCTTGCTGAACATCCTGGTGACTTCTGTTTGCGACATGCGCTGCACGCACTGCTTTTTCACCGAACAGCTTGATGACGGCCCGCGCAAAAAGCTGCAAATGACCACCCGCGAAATTGAAAGGATCTCCGAAACGCTCGGCGGAAATCTTGGCGTCTTGGTTCTCGCCGGCGGCGAGCCGTTCACGCGAAAGGACCTGCCGGAAATCGCCCGCGCCTTCTATACAAACAACAAGCTCGAATCGGTTTACATCACATCCAACGGCCAAATTCAGAAGCGAATCTTTCCCGATGTCACCCGAATTTTGCAGGAATGCCCGCGATTGAATGTCACCGTGGCCCTCGGCATCGACGGGCTCAAAGAACAGCACGACAAAATTCGCCAGAAACCCGGCTCGTGGGACATCGTGATTGACACGGCGCGCCGGCTCCAGGCCATGAAGAGGGAATATCCGCGCCTCGACGTGCAAACCTGCACCTGCTTCATGAACTCCAACCAGGACACGATTTTTGAATGGTACGATTTTGTGAAATATCAATTGAAGCCGGACAAAGTAAATTTCAATTACATCCGCCCTCCCGCGGCGGATTCCAAAGAATTGGAAATTGATGGCGCGCGATATGCCAGGCTCGCCGCCACGATCGATGAAGATTCGCGCCACGGCGCGATCAAGAATCACTACTCCGGCGACACCGGCTTCTTCAAAGCCGCGCTGGATATTTATATGCACGGCCTGATCGCCAAGACCCAGGAGACGCACAAGGCGCAACTGACGTGCTACGCCGGAACAGCCGGCGGCGTGATTTACGACGAGGGAACGGTCTCGTCCTGCGAGAACCTCGATCCCGTCGGCAATTTGCGGGACTTTGACTGGAATTTCCAGAAGCTCTGGTTCTCTCCCGCCATGCAGGCGCGCCGCAAGAAGGCCGCGGATGGATGCTTCTGCACTCACGAATCAAATTGCTACTATCCGTCGCTGCCGTACAACCCGAAACATCTGATCCAAATCAAAATGTTGGAAAGAGAAATGAAAAACGCGTGGATAGGAATAAACCACAAGGCATCGCATGTGAATGGCACCGCCTACAAACACACCTCAGCAAATGGATGAACATTTCCAACCATATCCGATGGTAGTCAGATTTTTCGTAGCGCCGGCGTCCCGCCGGCTGTTTTTCTATTTTCAACACTTTGTAAAACTGCCGGCGGGACGCTACATGTCCACGGTCAATTCGTAGAAGAAAGGGAAAAGAGAATCGCGTGGTGCAAACCCAAGTCCTCATCGTCGGCGCGGGGCCCGTGGGCCTCACCCTCGCTCTTGATTTGGGCCGCCGGGGCGTGCGTTGCACGCTGATCGAGCGCAGCAAAACAGCGATCCAGCTTCCGAAGATGGAGCGCTGCAACGCCCGGACCATGGAGATCTACCGGCGCCTGGGTATCGCCGAACAGGTGCGCGATGCCGGCCTGCCGCGCAACGCGCCGATGGACGTTTTTCTGGCGCTCTCCATGGCCAGTCCTCCCCTCGTGCATTTGCCGTGTCCGTCGGTAGCAGAGGCCACCGCAGAAATCGCGGCGCACAATGACGGCGGCCTCCTCGAGCCGTATCAGTTAATCTCGCAGTACACTCTCGAGCCGCTGCTGCGATCGATCGTTGAGAAGCTCCCCAATGTAACCGTTCGCTTCGGCTGCGAACTGATTTCATTCAAGCAAGACACAGACTTCGTCACCGCTGTCGTCCAACCGAATGACGCTGCGGAAGAAACAATTCGGGCCTCGTATCTGGTCGGATGCGACGGCGGCTCCAGCACGGTTCGGAAACAGCTCGGCATTCCATTGCAAGGCGAAGGCAACATTCGGAAGCTGCGTCAGGCGCTGTTCCGCTGTGACGATCTTTACGAGCGCATCCCCATGGGCAAGGGACGCCACTATCACATCGCCGAAGGCCCGCTATTCCCATTCATCATTCTCCAGGACAGCACACGCCACTGGACCCTGCACGCAGCCGCCTCAAGTGACGCGGAAATGGCAGAGATCTTCAAGAAGTCGCTGGCCATGCCGATCGAGTTCGAAATGCTGTCCGTCAATGAATGGACGCAGCACCTGCTGTGCGCGGAGCGTTACGGCGATGGCCGCGTTTTCGTCGCGGGAGACGCGGCGCATCTGGTCATCCCCACTGGCGGCCTTGGCATGAACACCGGCGTGGGCGATGCCGTCGATCTATCCTGGAAACTGGCCGCGACGCTGGCCGGATGGGGTGGTCCGCAACTGCTCGCATCCTATGAGGCTGAACGCAGGCCGATCGGCTTGCGCAATGTGAGGGCGTCCCGCGCCGCGATGACCGGACGACTCGGCTGGCGCGCCGCCTATCGCCCCAATATCAGAGACAACACGCCCGAGGGCCGGGCCACGCGAGCCGAGATGGCTGCGCTCTTCGACATCCAACAGCGTAAAGTGACGGAGATTTCGGGAATCGAGGCGGGCTACCGCTATGTGGACTCGCCGATTGTTTGCCGAGAACCGGGCGATGGCCCCGACCCGGACAATCCCTTTTATATCCCAACGACTTGGCCGGGCGCGCGCCTCCCCCATGTGTGGCTGAACGACGACGCGGCGTTGCACGATCACCTTGGCCCAGGGTATACGCTGCTCCGGCTGGGCGGAACACGCGCCAATACGTCGAGTCTGGAACGATCCTTTCGAGAAATCCACGCGCCGCTTGACGTACTTGAGGTTGCCGGCGACAGGCCGCGCGAAATCTATCAATTCGATGTGCTTCTCGTGAGGCCTGATTTGCACTTGGTCTGGCGCGGCAATGAGCTTCCTCAAGATGCTGCAAAGATCGCCATGGTCGCCACAGGACGCCCTCCCTCCCGCCTCTAAATCCTAAGCCCAGGTAGTTAATGGATCGAACTCCCGTCAACTTGGATTTGTATGCCCGCAAAGACACTGAGCCTCCTGCAACCGATTCATTCCGAATGACTTAGGAACTGCCGTACTGGGACCCCAGTACCTCACATATTAGGCCGTGCTGCCCATTGAGCTAGCCGATATTCATTGCGAGTATTGATCGTAGGGTGCCACAAGGGACGAGGTAAGACAAACTAACGTGCTTGGGAGGATGTGCCAAAACATGGAAGATACTCAGGTGAAGACAAGTACTGAACGTCAGCCCAAAGATACGTCCGTTCAAGTACCAAAATCGAAATCCAGATTCGACGATGCCGAATATGCACGATGGTCGGAGAAGCTCCGCGCCAGCCGCTCCAAGAAATAAGTAACGAAAATCGGAAGGTGCGATTTGGAGTACCCGCATCCTGGAAGGCAACTTCTCGTTCTTGGGCGCTATCCGGCTAGCGCTGCGAAGGCGGCAATCTCTACATTTGAGCGCCGTCTGAAGACCGCCCCGGCCAAAACTCCACCGCTGCGGAGGACCGGGATTCAGTTTCGCGGCGTGAGGATCTGATCCAGGCTTCCTGCCGCGCTACCCTCGCGTTCCAGGTGGGGATAGCGAAGCCCGTCGTGATAATCGATCTTGACGGTGCGGTAGCTGTCGCCATTCTTAACGAGAAGTTCGATCGCAGCCTTGGTTTTGTTAGCCTCTTTGATCGCGCTCTTAAGCTGGTCGGCGTCCAATGCAATCCCGTTGACCGCGATAATTTGCGTGCCGACCGTCAGCCCGATCTTGTAAGCAGGCCCCTCCCACAGCACGTCACTGAGCTTTCCCTCCGCGGCGATCGTCATCCCAAGCGAATAAGTCAAGTCCGTGACCTTGCGGCGCGCCTCGGCATCCTTGAAATAACCCGACGGCGTGTCCGTGTACACCAGCTTGTAACCGCCACGCGCAATGCCATCCAAGGGCGCTCCAGGTCCATGCCCATCCAATCGCGAACGTAGGAAAGCTGCCCAATCGTAGGGCTGCACGGCGTTCAGCGCTTTCACCACGTCCTCGAACACATAAGTGGACGGAACGAAACTGCCGTCATTGACGCCAAAAAAGGCCTTGGCGAAATCGTCCAGAGACCGCTGCCCGCCGGACTTCTCGCGGATCAACGTGTCCGCGTCGAGCCACATTAACTGGCCTTCGGAATAATAATCTTCGCTGCGTTCCCAGCTTCGCCAGGGAAGTGGACGGCGCATGGCGGCAATGGGGTCGTTGGTGGTGTCCTGCATCGCTCGCCATTCGCGCCCGACGCGGTGATCGTAGACAGCCGCCGTGGCTGCGATGGCATCAAGCGTTTGCTGCTTCGTCAGGAGTCCCGCGCGGGCCGATAGAACGAAACCCCAATATTGAGTTTGGCCTTCGTAAACCCACAGCAGGCTGTCGCGCATCGGCACGTTGAAGTTCGGCGTCCACAGGTCCGCCGGGCGCCGGAACTTGCCGTTCCACGAATGCGTGTATTCGTGCGGCAGCAAATCGCGGGCGTCGGCGTTCTTGTCCCACTCGGTGAAGTAGGTCAGGACCGTGGCGTTCTCGCTCGATTGGTGATGTTCCAGGCCGATCCCCCCCATGTGGTCGGTGAGAGCGAGCAGGAATTCATAATGATCGTAGTGGTGCGAGCCGTAAAGTTTGTAGGCCTGCTGGACCAGCGCGCGGTGTGCTTCCAACTGCTCAGGTTTCACTTCTAATAGATCCGCCCGGTCCGCCACAATATTCAAATGAACGGGTGCGCGGCCACCTGGGTCCAGGTCCAGGCGCTTGAAATAGCGGCCCGCGAAGATCGGCGAATCCATAAGCGTGTCGAAGGACACTGGCTTAAACGTGGTGACGCCGCCATTACTTGCAGCGGTCTCCAAGGCCGTTGCGAACTCCCATTTTTCGGGCAAACGGACACTGGGCTCCACCATGATTTGGCGCGCAAAATATCCGGCGGGATAGAGGGCTACCGCAGTCCATTGCAGATTCAGCATGTCCGGCGTCATCACCACGCGGCCTTCATTGGTATCGGTCGGCGAAGTGAATTGGAAGCTGACATCGAGCTGCGTTGCGCCCGCGGGCACGTCAACATGGAACGCGAACACATCCACCGGATCGCGCACCCATTGCACGCGGGCGCCGTTGGCTTGAATCATGAGGCCCGCAAGTTTGTCGACGCGTCCCGACGGAGCGTGATTGCCAGGCGTCCACTGAGGATAGAGAAGCACCATGGACTCGCCGGCACGCACCGGAATGGTTTCTTGAATTCTGAAGATGTGCCGCTCGATATCGGTGGCGTCCACACTCAAACGGATCGCGCCGAGGTATGGAGTGTCCTTCGGGACCGCAATCTGCGCGGGCATAGGCAGAGGCTGAGGTCCCACCGACTGTGCGAACCCCCCGCCTGCGCTCAGCACGAGAGCGCACCAAATGGGAAGGATACTGTAGAGTGATTTACTTTTCGGCATGCCATGACCCACGCCAATTTGGACTGTGAATGCATTTTGTACGCAGGAACAAACGTGATGTTACACCGGCACACGATAGCGGATACAAGGGTTTTGTTTCTGACCATGCAGGCGGCCAGGTTGCGTCCCGATTCTGCGATCACCGACTAGCCCTCAACCGTCTCCACCTGGGATTGCAGCCCAGGTGCAGACAAGAGGACTTCGGTTGCCGTGGAATCTGCGCGCGTGTACGATTCGAGGCATCGAAACGACGGAGGATTGGAGATGGCCGGCTATCAATGGGCATGGAGCCGGTTCAGGATACTTCGCATCACTTTCTTCCTCTTGTTGATCGTTGGGTTTTCGCCCCTCGTTCCTGTCAGCCTCGCCCAACATTACCTGATCATCGAAAGCCTTTGGGGTGTGACGCTCGTTTTGCTGGGCCTATACCTTTGGATGTGGAAATGTCCCAGGTGCCGAAAGCGGTTCGCGGGTAAGACAAGAAGATGGCTGCTTCTCCCTCAGCAGTGCGCAAACTGCGGGCTCCCAAAGAACTCGGTTAATCCTGCCGCTGCGCCGGGTGCGGCCCGGGCTCCTGCCGCAAGGAGCCCTGACCGATAAGCGGCCAAGCCTCGGCTCGGGTTCGCTAGAAATGGCATCGCAATCTTCGGGTGTTTCGTTCCCAGCTCTCGCGAACGCTTGCGCTTCCTACCCCCTATGTGATTTGCTACTTCTCGATTTCTTCTCGAGGTCCCGATGCACAAGACCATCATCGAGCCGTTTCGCATTAAAAGCGTTGAACCTCTTCGGCGTACTACACGCGAAGAACGCCGCCGATTGCTCGAGCAGGCGGGTTACAACCTATTCTCCATTTCGTCGGATTCCATTCTGATCGACTTGCTGACGGATTCTGGCACGGCCGCGATGTCCACGGAGCAGTGGGCCGCCATGATGCGAGGCGATGAATCTTACGCCGGATCGCCGAGCTTTGAGCGGTTTCGCGCGTCCGTGCAAAGTATTTTCGGGTTCCGTCACGTCATCCCTACGCATCAAGGGCGCGCCGCGGAACACATCCTGTTCACCGTGATGTGCCGGAAGGGCAGCATTGTCCCGAACAATACGCACTTCGATACGACGCGCGCAAATTGCGAATTTCGCGGCGCAGAAGCCGTCGACCTGCCGATTCCGGAAGCGCGCGAGCCTTCGCTCGTGCATCCGTTCAAGGGCAATATGGATACCGAGCGGCTCGAAGCATTGATCGAACGCGAAGGGCGCGAGCGCATTCCTCTGGTGATGCTGACGATTACCAACAACTCCGGCGGCGGACAACCCGTTTCGATGGCCAACATCCGGGCGGTAAAAGCGATCTGCGCGAAACATTCCATTCCTCTCTATATCGACGCCTGCCGCTTCGCGGAGAACGCTTATTTCATCAAATTGCGCGAGCCAGGCTATGCGGACAAGACGCCACGCGAAATTGCCCAGGAAATTTTCAGTTATGCGGATGGATGCACAATGTCCGCAAAGAAAGACGGCCTCGCGAACATCGGCGGATTTCTGGGCACAAACGACGACCTAATTGCGCAAGAGCAAAAGGACCTGCTGATCCTCACCGAAGGTTTCCCCACATACGGCGGGCTTGCGGGCCGCGACCTCGAAGCGATCGCCGTCGGGTTGAACGAGGCACTCGACGAGGATTACCTGAGCTACCGCATTGCTTCGACTGCTTACCTCGCGGAGCACATCTCCCGCGAAGGGGTTCCGATCATTCAGCCTCCGGGTGGCCATGCGGTGTATATCGACGCTCGAGAATTCCTTCCGCAGATTCCACCCTCCCGATTTCCCGGCGTAGCGCTCGCCGCGGCGCTTTATGTCGAGGGAGGAATCCGGTCTGTGGAGATCGGGACGCTCATGTTCGGCGAGCACGCCACGATGGACTTGGTGCGCCTGGCGATCCCGCGTCGCGTCTACACGCAAAGCCACATCGACTACGTCGTCGAAGTGATCCTGGAGGTCTGGCGCCGGCGTTCTGAAATCCACGGCCTGGAAATTACCTACCAGGCGCCCTTCCTGCGTCACTTTACCGCTCGTTTTCGGCCTGCTTCCGCTTGATGATACTTCCACACCCAGAGAAGGGCACAAACCTGCTGTCGGAGAAATCCGAGAACTGTTTGCTCGGGATTCAGTCAAAGGGTTTGTTCTTTCATTGGATTGAAATCAGGATGCGCTCGTTCGCCAAGCATCGAAATAATATAGTGAGTCTACCTCTGATAGCGGAACCTCACAGGATTCGGCCCACTGGCGGATACAAGTGGTTCCGGAGCAATGCCGTTTTCTGGCACTGGCCAATGACCAATTTTGACTAAAGTACTAGCACATTCGGCCTATTCTTGACCTGGCCAGCCTAGTAAGCCACCACCAGAATTCCTTCAATACGCTGAAAATAGTCAAGATACGACGATTGTGCCCAATTCTGAACTATTCCGGCAGTCGCTGGCCAGGGACGTGCTCCTTTACCTCGGAGCACAGAGTCTAACGCCACTCACAAACACGTCAAATCACGAACAAGAAGGATTCCCGTGAAGCGTACCCCCAGCCAGAAGGGCTTTTCGTTAATTGAATTGTTGATCGTCGTTGCCGTCATTTTGATCATCGCGGCGATTGCAATTCCGAACCTGCTGCGTTCCAAGATTGCGGCCAATGAGGCGTCCGCCGTCGCTTCCATGCGTGCCTACAACACTTCGATCGTGGCTTACGAGACGACCTACGTTACCGCTCCCACGACGGACCTTTCCGCACTCGGCCCCTCGACCACGCCGACTTCCACCGCGGCGGATCTGCTTGACAACTTGCTTGGCGTTGCCGCTCCGGTCAAGAGCGGATACGCTTTCACGTATACGCCAGGCGCGGCGTCCGCGGCTGGCATCGTCGCCTCATATAAAATTATCGCCGTGCCTCTTTCTGCAGGGACTGGTCAGCGGCAGTTCTTCACGGATGAAACCTCTGTGATTCGCCAAACCACGGATGGTTCAACTCCATCCGCCACCAGCACTCCGATCGGCTAGTTCCTCGAAGCAGTTCACCTGGGGGAGAAAAGCAAACGCCTTTCTCCCCCATTTTTATTAGCCATCCGAATCGTAGACCCGGAATGGAATTGAGCATTACGCTAGAGATTCACGCAAGAGAGCAAGGTAATGAGAGGTCTAAAATCGACCAAGAGATCTGACCTACCCTCGGTTTGTGTGGTCTGCTCATCCATTTCAGACCTGGACAGGATTTGGCCCACTAATGGGTACAGATGTGATTCCGGAGCTATGCCATTTTCCGGCACAGGCGAATGACTAATTTTGACTCAAATTCTGTACTTTGTGACATATATCACAGCTAGTCAAAATCGAACACAAACCACGGAACCCCTGTAATTCACTGACGATAAGTGAGATGCGAGGATTGTGCCCAAATTGAAACCATTCTAGCCCGAGTTGGCACAGAACATGCACCCACAAAAATAGAGTCGGAGTTCAATCTCTTTAGAAAATAGTTTGCATCGCAAACTAGAAGGAGCGCCTTGAGGTGCAATAGGAAAGAAAAGGGCTTTTCGTTAATTGAATTGTTGATCGTCGTCGCGATCATTTTGATCATCGCGGCCATCGCCATCCCGAACCTGCTGCGTTCCAAGATGGCGGCCAATGAGGCCTCTGCCGTTGCCTCGCTGCGCACCTATAACACATCGATTGTGGCTTATCAGACTACCTACGCTACTGATCCCACAACGAACCTTTCCGAACTGGGTCCCTCGACCACGCCGTCTTCCACCGCAGCGGACCTGGTTGACAACCTGCTTGGCGTCGCCGCTCCGATCAAGAGCGGGTACGCCTTCACGTATAAGGCAGGCGCGGCAGCCGCGAATGGCAGCGTCTCGACGTACACGATTATCGCCAACCCGACCACGCAAAACGTGACCGGTCAGCGGACCTTCTTCACGGACCAGAGCGGTGTGATTCGCCAGAGAACGGATGGCACCACCGCAGGCGCCACCGACACACCGATCGGCGGCTAGTTCCTGGAAGCAGTTCACTTGGGGGAGAAAGGCAAACGCCTTTCTCCCCCATTTGTTTTTCTAGTCGACATGCGGATTGCAGGCCCGGAATAGAATTGAGTCCCACAGCTTCTTCAGGCCAGAAAGCCAAACTGCGGCAAGAGGAATTCAGGAGATTCGGCGCCACGGATATGTATTCCTTCACTACTGGAACAATCCCCGGGAAACTGCGAACGGATCATCAAAAGAACAGCCAGAAACTGTCTCTCACTTATGTTAGTAAGATCGCGATTTCCAGGTTAGCACCCACATCTTGAGGTTGACGCGACACAGGACGTGGGAGTAAGTTGCCCGCAAACACGAATGAGAATGCGGGCGTCCGGACGATCCAGCGAGAATGTGCCGCGTGCTTGCGAACACAGGACGCAGAATTCTCTCGGATCACATTGAGCAAGGAAATGGGGTAGGCAAATGGCACTGCTTTGGGGAGGTGCAGCATGAAGCGTCGCGAGCCACGCCAACATAAGTCATCCCATTTCCCGGGATGTTTCGGGTCAGGCAAGAAGCCGGGAGTGTTGCTCACGTGCCTCATCGCTGCGCTGTTCGTATTGCTTGGCCTTGGAGCGGCTCCAGCGGGTGCGGCGGATTGTTCAAACCTGCTTGAACTGAAGCTGAAGGATACCGTCATCACCGAGGCGACCGTCGTTGCGGCAAAAGGCGATGTGCCGGAATACTGCCGTGTGCAGGGCGGACTCGAGACCGTCATTCTTTTCGAGGTGGCGCTTCCCACCAAGGCATGGAACAGCAAATTCTTCTACGTTGGCGGAGCCGGGTATAACGGGTCGGTTCCGGAACTGACCGATGCGCTAGCAAGGGGTTACGCCGCAGCCGGGTCGGATACGGGACATCGCGGCTTCCACTGGGATGCTTCGGCGATGTACAACGATCCGCAAGCGCAAGTGAACTACGCGCATCGCGCTACTCACCTGGTGGCGCTGCTGGCGAAGGAAGTCGTCAAGGCGTATTACGGCACGCCGGCGCGGCGTTCCTATTTTTGCGGATGTTCGAACGGCGGCAAGATGGCACTCATGGAGGTCCAGCGGTATCCGGAGGATTTCGAAGGCGTTGTCGCTGGTGGCGCCGTAGTCGACCGAACCAAGGCGATGATCATGTTTGATTGGACCCAGCGAGCTCTCCTCGGTTCCGAGATTCCTCCGTACAAGGTCCCCGCAATGGAAAAAGCAACCCTCGCGGCGTGTGACGCCAAGGATGGCTTGGCTGACGGTCTGATTGACCGCCCCGACAAGTGCGAGTTCGATCCTAAGGTTTTGACCTGTCAGGGCGCGGACGGTCCCAATTGCCTGACGCCAAAACAAGTGACGGCGTGGCAGAAGATTCTCAGCGGCCCGGTAAATTCCGCGGGAAAGAGATTGTATGTTGGATACTCGCCCGGGCATGAAGGTGATTACCCGTCCTACATCACCGGGGTCGGAACGATGCACGGATATCCCTCCAGCAATTTCATGTACATGGACAGTTTTATGCGCTGGATCGTCTTTGGCCCGAAATTCGATTCAGTCCGGGACTTCGATTACGACAAGAATCCGGAGTCGTTGATTCCGTTTGAAAAAGATCAGGACGCCGACAGCACTGATTTATCCGGATTCAAGGCCCGTGGCGGGAAATTGATTCTGTACAACGGCTGGGCGGATCATTCGACGCCTCCGCTCCGAACCGTGCAGTATTACAACGAAGTCCGCCAGAAAAATGGCGAGGCAACCGGCGAATTTGTTCGCTTGTTCATGATGCCCGGCCTGTATCACTGCAACGGAGGACCTGGGCCCAACACCTTCGGCGGACTTGGCCAGAAGGGATACAAAAAGAACGACTCCGAAAACGACATCATCGGCGCGCTCGACCGCTGGGTTGACCAGGGCATTGCCCCCACGAAGCTCATTGCCACGAAGTTCAAGGATGATGATCCGAGGCAAGGCGTGGCGCGCACACGTCCGGTGTGTGCGTATCCTCAGGTAGCGACGTACAAGGGTTCGGGCAGCGTAGATGACGCCGCGAACTTCGCATGCGCCAGTTCCAAATAGCGGAAAGAGAAAAATGATTTTGCTGGATTACGTGGTTGGCTGCCATCCAGACTCAAGCGCGTGTGCGGCAACTTTCAAATCTTTGTGGGGCACGGCTTCACAGGTTGCGGGAAAATTCCAAAAGTGTCATTCCGAGGGCGCGGTTTGCCCGAGGAATCTGCTTTTTTCTTAGGGTTGGCGAAAAAGCAGATCCCTCGCTTCGCTCGGGATGACATTAAACTACTTTTTTCCG
>DATNIO010000083.1:0-36932 GCA_035604385.1 Verrucomicrobiia bacterium
GTTGCCGAGCCGGGTCCGCAGCCCAAATTTGATTTTGCGGCGCTTCCCGCCGAGCGGGAAGAACCTCTCCGAGCCGAATTGCGCTCGTTCCTGGAATCCGTGCGGACGCGCCGCGCACCGGCAGTGGACGGCGCTGCAGGCCGGCGAGCATTAGCTCTCGCCGACCAGGTCATGGCAGGCATCCTGGAACACGGCCGGCGCGTCCAATTGGGTGCCTTTGCTACCCCGCAGGCGAATCGATGATCCGAAGAATTCTAGTTCCGAAAAACGCCCGGCCGGTCGTGTCTCCCACAGACGCGCCGCCGCGGCGATTGAGTTCAAACCTCGACGCGCGCACGCTCGTGCCATCGGACCTGCCGCAATTTGAGCTCGATCCCCACTCCTCGATTCCTTCCTATTTCAAGCTGGAGGTGCTTGGCGACGCTGTTGTGGTTCCGCGCGACATGCCGAACACCCCGCTCGATGCGATCAGCAAAACACCCAGCTATGTGCCGCTGACGATCCTGGATTCCCGCGTGGCTGTCCCGAAGGACGCTCACGCGGCCAAGCTCGAACCGAAGCAGATCGTCGCCATTCAAGATTTGCCCGACGTCCTCGATCCCGATGTTCTGACCACCGGCGAAGTCAATCTCATGACCAAGCCGGCCGTGGACCGCACGGAGGCCTGGAACGCCGTGGCGCGGGTTGCTTCGATTGTGTTTCACTTTGTGGTGATTCTGCTGATCCTGCTCGCGCCAAAAATTTTTCCATACCACCCGCCCACGGATGCGGAAATCGCGCGAACCATCACCGATCTCTATATCCCTTCGGACCTCAATCGAATCGCCAGGGAACCGTCGGCGCCCCGGCCAAAGACTCCGGTGGTGAAGGTCGATCCGCGCCTGCTGCGGCAACTGGCACCCCCCCGCGAAGTGCAGCCCGCCGCTCCGGCACAGCCCGAGCCGCCGCGGGAGACTCCGGCTCCCCCGAAGCCCTCGCCGGCCGCTCCCCTGTCCCAGCCGCATCCGGCTGAGAGTCCCATCCGGCCCCAGGTGCCTCCTCCGGATGCTCCTTCCAGTCTTGTATTGCCAAAATTTTCTCCTGGAAAGGCGTTGCAGGAATCCATGCAAGAGGCCATGAAGGGCGGCGGGTCACAGGCCGCCACTTACGAAGGACCCATCGGCAGCGGCTATGGCGGTGGAGGTGGCGGGGGAGGCGGAGGGCAGGGTTTTGGGGGTAACGCGGTGGAAATACTCACGCCCACCGAGGGCGTCGATTTCTCCACCTACATTGCTCGCGTGCTCGCCAGTGTAAAGCGCAACTGGTATTCCGTGATGCCGGAATCCGCGCGCCTGGGGGATAAAGGGAAGGTCGTGCTGCAATTTCGGATCATGCGGAATGGTGTCGTACCTGAGCAAGAGCCCGTCATGATGGGGAGTTCCGGCAAGGAGCCCTTGGACCGCGCCGCGGCGTCCTCCATTCGGGCCTCGACGCCGTTCGAACCCCTGCCGTCGGCCTTCAGCGGCCCCTATATCGAGCTGAGGTTCATTTTCCTGTATAATATCCCCCTGAACTCACAGACTGCCCAGTGAAGCCCTCCCGCACACAAGTGGCGGGGTTCCTGTTGGTGGCGCTGCTGTGTTTGATTTATCTGGTCATCCGGTACTGGAAATACCTGTAATGAGCGCCGCTCCGAAACTATCGCCGGATCAATTCGAAGAACTTGCCAGAATAGGGCGCGACTCGCGCCCGCTCGTTGCCATTGTGGGTCCGACGGCGTCCGGCAAGTCCTCGCTCGCCGTGGCTCTGGCCCGCAAATTGAAGGGCGATGTCCTGGCCTGTGATTCCACCCAAGTCTATCGAGGGTTTGATATTGGCACGTCCAAACCCACTCTCGAAGAACGCGGCGGCGTTCCACACCACTTGCTGGATCTGGTGGACCCCAGCTTCCCCTTCACGGCGGGCGAATACCGTGCGCGGGCGGTCGCTGTCCTGGAAGACCTACGCCAGCGCGCGCGGCTGCCCATTCTGACCGTCGGGACTGGCTTGTATTTGCGCGCTCTGCTCGAAGGCCTCGCCGACGCCCCGGCGCGCTCGGAAGAATTGCGCGCGCGCCTCGAAGCCGGCGCCAACGCCCGTAGCCTGGAATATTTGCATCGCGTCTTGCGGCGGCTCGATCCCGAAGCGGCGCTGCGGATCGGCTCCCGCGACCGCCCCAAGATGATTCGCGCGATTGAAGTATGTCTGCTCACGGGCCGTCCGCTCTCGGAAGTTCACCGGTCTGGCCGCACGCCGCTCGAAGGCTACCGCCCGATCAAGATCGGCCTGCAGCCCCCGCGCGCCGCGCTGTACGACCGCATCGAGCGGCGCACGCGCACCATGCTCGAACGCGGCTGGCTCGATGAAGTTGCCGGCCTGGTCCGCAACGGCGTTCCGCAAAATTCAAAGCCCTTCGACTTCATAGGCTACAGCGAATTGAATGCGCACCTCGAAGGCACTGTCACTCTGGCAGCCGCCACGAAAGCCATCACTCAGGCCACCCGCCGCTACGCAAAGCGCCAAGTCACTTGGTTCCGCAAGGAGCCCCTCGTGCATTGGCTCCCCGGGTTTGGGGACGACCCGGCAATTGTCTCTGCCGCCGAGCAGTTGGTGGCGGGACAATCACAAACCGGAGCCGCAGCCTAGTTGCCTCTCTCTCTCGGGTGTATACTGAGGCTGTGAACTTGCAAAGCTTGACTCATTTCCCTCGCGTGAATCTGCCCGCCATCGTCGTACCCGAATGAAGACTACACGTCCGACAGAGAGCCACGAGCGCGTGTTCCTGGTGGGTGTGGGCCTGAAGCGGGCCTCGCATGTGCCGGGGATTGATGCGGGCGACGCGGAACGCGCGTCACTCGAGGAGCTGGCGGAGCTTGCGCGCAGCGCGGGCGCGCAAGTTGCCGGAAGCATTTTTCAGATGCGCGACAAGATCGACCCCGCCACCGTGATCGGGCGCGGCAAGATCGAGGAAGTGAAAATCGAGGCGCACCTGCACAACGCGCCGCTTATCGTGTTTGACCGCAATTTGACGCCAACGCAACTGCGCAATCTCGAAAAGGGAACGGAATGCCGCGTGATTGACCGCACGCAGTTGATCCTGGATATTTTCGCGCGCCACGCGCGCAGCCGCGAAGGGCAGCTCCAGGTCGAACTCGCCCAATTGAATTACATGCTGCCGCGGCTCGCCGGAAGCGCGAAAGAGCTTTCCAGGCAGGCCGGCGGAATCGGAACGCGCGGCCCTGGCGAGCAGAAACTCGAAACCGACCGCCGGCGCATTCGCGAACGAGTGGCAAAAATCTCGCGGGCCATCGAAGCCATTCGCAAACAGCGCTCGCTGCGGCGGCAGACGCGCCAGGCTGTGCCGCTCGGAACCGTCGCTCTCGTGGGCTACACGAACGCGGGGAAATCGACGCTCTTCAATTCGCTGAGCCGCTCCGGCGTCCTGGTTTCCTCGAAAATGTTCGCAACGCTCGACCCGACCGTGCGCGCCGTGCGCCTCCCGTCGAACCGGCGCGTGCTCCTGTCCGATACCGTCGGATTCATTCGCGACCTTCCGCCGGGATTGATCGCTGCGTTCCGCGCCACTCTGGAGGAAGTCCAAGAGTCGGCGCTGATTCTCCTCGTGACGGACATCTCGAATCCGCATCACACCGAGCAGGACATGGAAGTTGAAAAAATTCTGAAAGAACTGGGCGTCGCGGACCGGCCGCGCCTGCACGTGCTTAACAAAATTGACCGGCTCACACTCGAACAGGCCGCGGCCGTGAATGGAAATCAGAACTCCTCGCGCGTCTCCGGACTCACCGGCGAAGGGCTGGAGTCGCTGCTTGGCCGCATCGATCAGGCGATGCCTGTCGATCCCGTTCTGCATTTGAACTTTACGCTTCCGCTTTCAAATGGCCGAGCGATCGCTCTCGTGCATGCCTTGGGCCGCGTGCTTCATTCTGAAGTGCAGGACTCGGCCATGGCCATCGAGGCGGAAATTCCCGAATCCGTTGCTCGCCAATTGAGAATCGGTCCGGAGCCTACGCTCGCCTGATGCGTTTCTCCAATCTAAATTCCAGAAAATTTAGACTTAGCAGCAATAGAGAGAAGCGCGAAAAACCCTCAAGAATCAAGGAAATCCGTGCATTTTTGAGGTCGCGACGTGGTCAGTGAAATGACGCTTCATTGTGGAAATGTCTGTGGAAATCATTTTCCCTGCCCAGGGCTTACACGCGAAGGATTTCAACGTAGGGGCGGCACTGACCGCTTTCTGTATGTGTAACTATCTTATATTCAATAAGTTGTAGGCATATATGCTGAATCATTCAGCATTTCGCCCCTTTCCCAAGCGGTTGGTTGTAAAGCCATGATTTGCACAGCCTTGCGGGTGCGTGTTGTTTATCAGTATACGGCTTTAGTTGCACGTGTTCCGCGTGGACTTCAGCCTTTTCATGTGTCTGGGAACTCATTTTGAGCAATCGTTGACTGCCCGCACTGGTGCGACTATAGTGGCTTACGCCTCGCAACTGGGCGGGTACATCCAAATAGGAGCAGGGAGCCCCCCGGGTGTGTCATGAACCTGCCAAACAGCCTGACGATACTACGCATTTTCTTTATTCCAGTGCTGGTCGTTATCCTTTTGACCCGCGAACCAAATATTGGATTCTTGGGAGTGACAATTAATTTTGCCGAGTGGGGCGTGCTCATTCTTTTGGCGGCTGCGGCCACGGATTGGGCGGATGGTTATTATGCGCGCCGTCGAAGCGAAATCACAACGCTCGGAATTCTGCTCGATCCCATCGCCGACAAGCTTTTGATGTCCGCCGCATTTATTTCCCTGGTGGAGATGCACCTAGTTCCCGGCTGGATGGCGGTGATTATCATCGGGCGTGAGATCGTGGTTCTCGGGTTGCGCAACATCGCTTCCGCCGAAGGGTTTACCATTCCAGCTTCGGCGCTCGGCAAGACGAAAATGGTTCTGCAAGTGATCGCCGTGTGCGCGGTGATCCTGGCGGCCAAGCACGCCATCATTCGGCCGCTCGGCGTGCTGCTGTTGTGGCTGGTCGTGGGAAGCGCGGTGGTCTCCGCGTTTCAGTATTTTCAAAAGTTTTGGGGCCGTGTCGACGGCAGCGTGAAGCAACGGCGTCACCTGAGAATTCTCGAACGGCGCAAGAACGCGCAGGATGTCCCGACTGTCCAGTGACGATTGGCTGGCGCTGGTGGAGATTGCCCGGCGCGCGATTTCCAGCGTCATCCTCGAAAGACGCCTCCCCGATCTCCCTCCTTATCACGCGGCGCTTTCCGAACCCAGAGGAGCGTTTGTCAGCTTATATCGCGGCGGAATTCTGCGCGGCTGCGTGGGACAAGTCGAGAATCCCGGCCTGCTCGCAGACGTGGTTGTCCGGTCCGCGATTACCGCGGCGTTGTACGATTCGCGTTTCCCTCCGATTAGCGGTGAAGAGGTCGCCAGTCTGGAAATCGAAATTTCCGTCTTGACCGCGCTGGAACGCATTCTTCCCGAAGCGATTGTTGCGGGACGACATGGGCTTATGGTGGTGCGCGAGTCCTACAAGGGGCTGCTGCTTCCGCAAGTCGCCACCGAACGAAGATGGTCCGGCCAGCGGCTGCTCGAGGAAACCTGCATCAAAGCGGGCTTGGCGCGCGATGCCTGGCGCGATCCTGCGACGCTTGTGTTTGGTTTCACCGCGGAAATTTATTCGGAGAAGGCAAAGCGGATAATTTCCGAATCGTAAAATGGAAGGCGGATTTTGTAGCACAGGCTTCAGCCTGTGGGTTTTGTTCCTTGCAAGGATTAACCCCCACAGGCCGCCCTTCAGAGATGCTCAGGGTAAGAAGCCTGCGCTACGCCTACCTGCACCTTCAAGGTTTTCCTCCCGCGAAAGTAAGAAGAACGAAAAAGGATCCGATTCGTCTCGCGAATCAGATCCTTTTTTCTTCGGTGCGGATTGCGGAAGGAAACTCTGGCCGAAACTATTCCACTTCTACATAATCGCCGACGTAGATTTCAAATCGTGCATCCGTCAGCATAACGGTAGAGGAATTAGGCCCGGTGCGCAGGACGATTCCTTCGCCCAGCACCTGGCGCGGAAGATTATTCCACTCGTACCTGACGGGTGTGCTTCCGTAGCCAAACGCCTTGTAGGCCATATCTTGGACTTGATAGGCCGTTTCGATGTGCGTTCCCTGATAACGGAAAACTCGGAAGTAGTCTCCCACGCGAACGCCCTGCGCGCTGCCCAAGTTCGCGTAGAAGATTCTGCCAGTCCCGGTGAGCACATCATAATCCTTGGCCGTGACGACCATGGCCGTTTTCTTTCCCGAGGGCGCGGCGAAGGGATCAAGCTTCACGGCGTGGAACTGAGGAGTGGGACGAGCCGCAAATGGGCGCACAATGTCGCCCCGTTGAATCTCTCCGCAGCTTAGGTCCATTTCCGCGGTGGATGTCTTGGCGTCGACGTGTAGGACGCGCAACCGCCCGATATCCGAATACGTGGTACCCATGGCCTTATTCAGCATGGCCTGATACTTGAACCACGCAGTTGTTGCCATCGGATCGCTGATGGGCCGGACCACTTCGAATTCGTCTCCGACTTTGACACCTTGTTCCGCGCCGCGGTTAATGTAGACATAGTCGCCAGCGGTGAATGTGCTCCTATATCGGGAATTCTCGCCGGAAATCACGTAGGAATCATGCGGAACTGGCTGGTCCGTCACGACACCCGAACAATACACCTGCTCCGGCGACGGGGTGTTGCGCGGGATCGCCTGCGCTTCGGCAATTCCAGCGAACATCACAAGGCCCAGTCCCACTCTAAGTCCTATAGGTAGAATGCGATAGCTCATTTTCTTGTCCATGGAGACTGCTCCTTGCGTTCGCAACTTGAGACTTCCCGACACCGGTTAGGGTTGCTCAACAAAGCTAGCACTGGCCCCACTGACGGTCAAGAAATCGTCGGGGGACGCTTTACACATTTGTAACCCACGTGATAGAAGCCTAAAGTTTAGCTTTGGGGGTGGAGGGCGCTTGAAGGGCCTCTTCGGAAAAGATCGCGTGTGCGGGGTCGTCGCCGCTGGAACGGCGAGAGAGATGAGGTCGCAGGTCCGCCTGGGCCTGCGCAAGACGCGCACGCTGGAATTGCGTCTGGATTATCTTCGCGGTGCGAAGGAGAGGGACGATTTCCTGCTTTCGCTCGGCCGCAATCGCCCGCGGGCCCTGCTGATTGCCACGTGCCGTCGGAAAGAAGGGGGAGGGCTGTTTCAAGGCAGCCGGGAAGAACAAATTGAGATCCTGGCGCAAGCGGCCCGCTCCGGCTGCGATTGGTGCGATGTCGAAATCGAAACGGCGAAGCATATTGCCCGGGGTAAACTTGCCCGCGCGCTTACTCCCGCGCGCGTGATGGTGTCGCATCACGACTTCCGTCGAACGCCGCGAAGCCTCACAGGAATGACTCGCCGGCTGGAGCGCGCGGGTGGACAAGCGATTAAGATCGCAACTCAATGCCATTCTGTTTCTGACAGCATGCGCATCTGCGAATTGGCCCGCGGCCGACGCGATGTTGTCGTGATCCCAATGGGGGAATTCGGACTCGCGGGGCGCGTCTTATCTCTCCGCATGGGCAGCGCTCTGGCGTACGCAGCGGTGGAACAGGCCACGGCGCCCGGCCAGCTCTCAATGGATGCGATGATCGGCCTTTACCGGGCCGCGCAGATCACTCGCCGCACGCGCGTGTACGGCGTAATTGGCGATCCGATCGGGCATTCGCTCTCGCCCTTGCTGCACAACACCGCTTTTCGCGCGCGCAAATTCGACGCGGTATTTGTGCCGTTTCTGGTTCGGAATCTTCGAGAATTTCTGGGCGCGATGGAGGGATTTGGGGTCGCGGGCCTCTCGGTCACAATTCCGCACAAGGAAACGATTCTGCGTTCTCTGGACGACTGCGATCCGCTGGCCGCGCGCATTGGAGCGGTCAACACCGTCGTCGTGCGTGGCGGCGGGCGATTGTACGGGTACAATACAGACTACGTCGGAGTCCTGCGCAGCCTGGAGAAGCGGATGCGCCTCGCGGGGAGCCGCGTGCTGCTGTTTGGTGCGGGAGGCGCGGCGAGAGCGGCTGCGTTCGCGCTGGCCCAGGCGGGGTCGATTGTATGTATTTGCGCGCGGCGTCCGGAGCGCGCCCGCGCGCTGGCTCGCGCCGCCGGAGGGCAGGTCGTGGCGCGGGCCGACCTGGCGCATGAATTTTTCGACGCAATTGTGAATTGCACGCCCATCGGGATGCACCCGCACGGCGGCTCCCCGCTCGCGAGCGCGGAACTGAATTGCCGGATCGTCATGGACATGGTCTACCGCCCGCGGGAAACGGAATTGTTGCAACTGGCGCGGCGGAAGGGCATCGAGACTATTTCCGGCGTGGAAATGTTTCTCGCGCAGGGTTTCGCGCAATACGAAATTTGGACGGGCGAGCGCGCGCCGGAAAGCGCCATGCGCCGCGCGGTGGTTTCGACGCTCGATCGGGAAGAAAAATTCAAAGCGCGCCGATCGTGACGCGCGGCGCCGGGGAATCGCGCGGGAATCGCCGAAAATTTATGATACAGCCTGATTTCAAATCCTTCTGCAAGCTCGCGCGGCAAGGGAATCTCGTTCCCGTGTACGACACGTTCACCGCCGACACGCTCACGCCGGTTTCCGCGTACCTGCGGCTGGCGCAGAACGCGCGGTACGCCTGCCTTCTTGAAAGCGTCGAGGGCGGGGAAAAGATTGCGCGGTACACGTTTGTGGGCGCGAACCCGAGCGAAGTGTTCCGCTACGTCAACGGCGCCTGCGTGCTGGAAAGCGATAGCCGCACGTCCTGGGTGCAGGTGAACCCGCTCGATTATCTGCGCAACCGCGTGGAGCGGTATCGCCCCGTGCGCGTGCCGGGCCTGCCGCCGCTCGTCGCGGGCGCAATCGGATATTTTTCCTATGACATGGTACGGCTCATCGAACGCATCCCGGACACGACGCGCGACGACGTCGGTATGGACGACGCCGTGATGATGTTTTTTCTCGGCCTCGTCGTGTTCGACCACGTGCGGCACAGGGTGTGGATCGTGCGCAACGTGTTCACCGGCGGCGAAGGCAGGCTGCGCGCGAAATACAACCAGGCCGTGCGCGAAATCCAGAGCACGCGCCGCCGCCTGGACGTGCCCGTGGCCGCGGAACATCCGAAGCGCAGGAAGCCGCGCCCGTTCAAGGTTACGTCGAATTTTTCGCGCGCCAAATTTCTCGATGCCGTGAACAAGTCCAAGGAATACATTCGCGCGGGCGACATTTTTCAAGTGGCCATCAGCCAGCGCTTCGCCGCGAAAACCGACGCCGACCCGTTCGAGATTTACCGCTCCCTGCGCGTCGTGAATCCGTCGCCGTACATGTATTTCCTGAAGCTGAACGATCTCGCCGTGGTTGGCAGCTCGCCTGAAATGCTCGTGAAGGTACAGGGCCGCGAAGCGTTTTACCGGCCCATTGCCGGAACGCGCCCGCGCGGGGCCGATGAAAAAGAGGACGCGGCATTGGAAGCCGAGCTTGCCGCCGATCCCAAGGAGCAGGCCGAGCACATCATGCTCGTCGATCTGGGACGCAACGACTTGGGCCGCGTCTCGGAATACGGCACGGTGCGCGTCGAGAAGCTGATGTTTGTCGAGCGCTACTCGCACGTGATGCACCTCGTTTCGAGTCTGCGCGGACGATTGCGCGAAGAGGTGGACTGCTTCGACGCGCTCGCCGCCTGTTTTCCCGGAGGCACGCTCTCGGGCGCGCCGAAAGTCCGCGCCATGGAGATCATCGACGAACTCGAGCCGACGCGCCGCGGCATCTACGGCGGAGCAATCCTGTACCTCGATTTCTCCGGAAATCTCGATTCCTGCATCGCGATTCGCACCATGGTCGTGAAGAAGGGCGTGGCGTACGTGCAGGCCGGCGCCGGCCTTGTCGCGGACTCGGTGCCTGAGACGGAATACACGGAGACGGTGAACAAAGCGCGTGCCTTGCTCACCGCGCTCGAGATCGCGCACCGCGGCGACGATCCCGCGCCGGGAGGCTTCAAGACCAGGCATCGAAACAAGTAAGGAATCTGATATACAGTCCAGTTGTGCACAACGTTTGGATAAGAACGCCGGATGGTGTTTGGTGTTGAATGATTCCGCCCCTGAGCCTCGCACGGGATTCCGAATTTATATAATCGTGTCGATTGTGGCCTTTCTTTTCGCGGGTCTTTACATCGGCTGGGTTTTCTATTCGCGATGGGATGCAAATCAAGCCATTGCAGAAAAGGCAGCAGAGAAAAAGCGTGCACAGGATCAGCAGACTTTCGAGGCGATGGGCGGAAACCGTTTTGACATCCTCGTTTATGCTGCTAATCCCGCAACCATCCAGCCGGGTGAGAGAAGTTCGCTTTGCTATAGCGTTTCCAACGCGAAAACCGTGAAGATCGAGCCGCAAACAGAAGAGCCTGTCTGGCCGGCCTTCAGCCGGTGCGTGCACGTTTCGCCGCGCAAGACCACAACTTACACTTTGACGATCGAGGATGGGGTTGGCCACACCAAGAGTGCGACCGTTGAAGTCCTTGTGCGCTGAATTCCGAGAGCGATTGGGTAGCACAGGCACTCTTGCCTGTCTGGTTTTTGCGATTCTAGTTGGAGAAGCAGCCACTCGCGCGGGAAACAAAAGCGCACAGGCAAGAGTGCCTATGCTACTTAATCTGCTGCGCTTGGTGTTGGTCCATGAATAATTAATTTTTGCACGCGCCAGTTGGACGTTTCCGCGGCGTATACGACGTTGTCCGAAGCGCAGGCGAGCTGGTGGGCGCCGGAAAATTCCTTCAGCTGGCGCCCGGATTTGCCGATCACGCCGAGCACTTTTCCGTCGAGCGACACCTTGAAAATTCGCCCGGGGAATGTGGTCTCTCCAACGTAAAGCACTTGATTTGCGCCGGGCGTGATGCAGATGGAATTGGGCGCGCCGATCACAGCAGCGAGGCGCTCGCCGGTGGGAGTGTTGCCGTTGGTCGCGTGCGTGCCGGGAGCGGGCGGCACGTCAATCGTGAACATGCGCTGAAGTTTTCCGTCGGTATCGAACACCTGAATGCGCCGGTTGGTGCGATCACCCACGTAGAGATTGTTGTTGCGGTCCACCACGATGGCATGCGGGAGACGGAATTGTCCCGGCTCTGTGCCTTTGTCGCCCCAGGATTTTACCCAGTCGCCATTCTTGTCATATTTTGCGACGCGCGAGTTGACGTATCCGTCGGTGATGTAAATGTTGCCGTCCGAATCCCAGGCCACGTCCGTCGGCTGGCGGAAGAGTCCATCCACGGCGGGAAGAGGAGGATTGGGGTGTCCCCACGGTTTAGTTTCCTCGTCGGCCCCTTCGGCGCGGCGTCCGAAAACCATGACCACTCGGCCCGCCTGGTTGAACTTGATGACCATGTCGGAACCTTTGTCGATGGCCCAGATGTTGTCGTCCTTGTCGATGCGCACGGAGTGGGCCTCGGCCCAGGCGTAGAGACCCTTGCCAATCTCGCGCAAGTACGTGCCATCGGGGCCGAACTCAAACAGTTGCGCCGCCGCTGGTGCGTATGCGGGACCGTTGGCGCTGTTGGATCGCGTGAACACGAAGACGTGCCCCTTGGAATTGACGGCCACGCCCGGGACCTCGCCGAAATTCATTCCCGGCGGAAGCTTGAAGAAATTGGGAACGGAGTCAAAAGCAAGTTCAGGCACGCTTTGCTGCGCGAACAAAGGCGAAGAGAGCAGCACAGACAACAGGAAGAGCGACATTTTTATCTTCATCGAAACCTCACCGCAGTTCTGAATTGAATTCCATCACAAGCGTGGCGCGAGCCTACGACAGTCTAGAGGTTAGAGTCTAGAGGTTTGAGGTTAGAGTCCGAGCACGGCGCGCCAATCCTTCTGCTACGGCCACCGCACGTCGGATTAGCCCTTCTTGTTTGCACCGCTAGGTGCGAAGGCCTTTTTCTGGCGGAGGCTGCTTTTGCGTGTTATTCAGCACCGAATCCGGAATGATCAGGCGCTCGACGGGGCGGCCGCCGATGATGTGCGAGTCGATAATTTCATCGACGTCCGCCGGAGTTACGCCGCCGTACCAAACTGCGTCGGGATACACGACAACCGTTGGGCCGATCTCGCACTGCTCCAAACATCCGGATTTATTTGCGCGCACTTTGTCGCCGGGAATCCCGCGCTCGCGCAACTTTTCCTTGAATACGCGGTGAAGTTCGGCCTCGCCCGAAGGATTGCAACAGCCGCGCGGGTTGCCGTCCGGGCGCTGGTTGGTGCAGATGAAGATGTGTTTTTCAAACTTTGCCATGAGTTCCCTGTGAAATGCTTTCTGGAGCGACGCGGTTGTTTTCCGCGGGTCCGATTCGTTGCGATTCTTCCTACCATTTCATTGTACACGGCCTTGCGGGGAGGCGAATCTAGTAGCACAGGCACTCTTGCCTGTGCGGTTTTGCGGATCGTCGATCGCGGTACTCAAGCGTGAAGATTGAGAAAATCGCGCAGGCAAGAGTGCCTGTGCTACTAGATTCGCCTCCCCGGCAAATTCGTGTACTATTAGATTTCAGGGGAATCGGGGCCAATCGCACGGCCATCGGCGGCGGGAGCACATCATGAAGGCGCACTCGATTCGGGCTATCGCTTTTGCAATTCTTTTACTGGGAGTTTTCGCTGTTCGGACGGCGCGCGCGCAGCAGCAGCATCCGCAGCGCGGCCCGTCGACGGCCGATGAGCGCTCCCGGGCTGTGAAAGTCGCGCACGAACTCGAAGAGGATCCGCTCGCCAAAGATGCCAAGGACAATCGCGATTGGGTCATCCAATGGATCGTGGATATTCCGGACATCACCGTGAATGTGTGCTTCGACTATTTCGGCAAGATGCCGAATCCGCCGCGCGGCCATTCCAAGGAAATCGTAAGGCAGATGATTATCTCGAGCGCTGCATTCATGATCGAGCACCCGGACAAAGCCAAAGACGAACAAGCCGTGGCCACGGCGGGTTTGCTCGGCTCATTGAAGGCGTATCAGTCGATCCTCAAGGGGGAGCCCGACGCGCGCTGGCCTTACGTGGATAAGATCATTCAGATGCGCGACCAGGGCAAGCTCGATGAGTTCGTTTCCGATACCCGCCGCAAGTGCGCGCAGGACGAAGAAGAACCCGATCCGGACACGATCCGCGCAGAGGCGCGTTGATTTGTTCCGCTGGTCCGCCAGCCGTAGATTTTCTAATTGATTTTTTCAGCATGCGCCCGTGTGTACGCGGCCGGTGCGGAGAACACTGACAAGAGCTGCCAGCGATGATTCTGCTTCTCGACAACTACGACTCGTTCACCTATAACCTCGCGCAATTCCTCGGCCAGTTGGGCGGGAAGCTGGAAGTGCATCGCAACGATCAGATTACGCTCGATGAAATCGCCGCAAAAAAACCGGAGCGGATTGTGATTTCTCCCGGACCGGGCACGCCGGAAGATTCCGGCATTTGCGTGGACGTGATCCGGCGTTTCGCGGGACAGATTCCCATCCTGGGAGTGTGCCTCGGCCACCAGGCCATCGGATACGCCTTCGGAGGGAAAGTCATCCGCGCGCCGGAAATCATGCACGGCAAGACCAGCCGCATCCATCACGACAACAAAACAGTCTTCAAGGATTTGCCGCAGGATTTCGTGGCCACCCGCTATCACTCCCTCATCGTTGAGGAAAAATCGTTTCCGGCCGATCTGGAAATTTCAGCGAAAACCGACGGCATCATCATGGGCCTGCGCCACCGGACCATGCAGGTGGAAGGCGTACAGTTCCATCCCGAATCCGTGCTGACGGACGTGGGGATGCAGCTCCTGAAAAATTTTCTTTCGCTCTAAGTTTTCTCTGCGACCTCTGTGTTCTCTGTGGTGAATTCCGAAAAGCATTTAACACAGAGGGCACAGAGAACGCAGAGTTCGGAATAGCACATTCACTACATGTGAGCGAACTGAATAAGTGCATCGAGTTTCTTGCGGGCTTCGCCGGAATTGATGGACGCGGCGGCGAGCTGCGCGCCTTCGAGGAAATCGGCGGCGCGGCCAGAGGCGACAATCGCGGCGGACGCGTTGGCGACGACAATGTCCCGGCGCGGGCCGGTCTCGCCGGAAAGAATCGCGCGGATGAGGCCCGCGTTGTGCGCCGCGTCTCCACCTGAAATCGCATCAAGGGGCGCGCGTTCCAGGCCGAAATCTTCCGGCGTGACCTGGTAAATTCGCACCACGTCGCGGTGCACGTCGCCAACCGACGTCTCCCCGGCCAGCGAAATTTCGTCCAGCCCGCCCGCGCCGTGAACGACGAATGCGCGCTCGACGTCAAGCTCGCTGAGTACCAGCGCCACTTTCTCCACGACTTTCTCCGAAAACACTCCGGCGATCTGCGCGCGCGCCCCCGCCGGATTGGTCAAAGGGCCGAGCAGGTTGAACGCGGTGCGTCCCAGGCGGCGCCGCGCCGGCATGGCGTGCCGCATGGCCGTGTGCAGTGCGGGCGCATAGAGAAACCCGATCCCGATCTCGCGAATGGCCGCGCCGACACGCTCCGGCGGAACATCGAGCGATACCCCCAGCGCTTCGAGAACATCCGCCGAGCCGCATTTCGAGGAGATCGAGCGGTTGCCGTGCTTGGCGACGAGCACGCCCGCTCCGGCGGCAACGAATGCCGCCGCAGTTGAGATGTTGAATGTTCCCGAGGAATCGCCGCCGGTGCCGCAGGTATCCACCAGCATTTCATCGGGGCGCGATCCGTCCGCGAAAACGGGCGTCGCATGCCGCCGCATGGCGCGTGCGAAGCCGACGAGTTCTCCTACCGTTTCACCTTTTGCGCGCAGGACCGTCAGCAGCGCGACGATGGTCTCATCATTCGAGCGCCCGGAAAGAATCTCCTCCATCGCGATTTCGGCTTCCTGACGCGAAAGGTCCGAGCCAGCCTCCACTTTTTTGATGAGCGCATTCATCATGGGTGGATAAGACTCAAGCCAGGCCAGAGGTCCAATCGCGGCAGCGAACGCACGGCCGCGTTGTTCCGAATTGACATCCGTTGCGAAATCACCTGGTTCCTTTCGCCTTGCCCGGTTCGAGTGTTCCCTATAAACTCTAAAGTTTCCAATGTAACTAAATTCTAGCACTGATGGACGGGCGATGAAGATCCACGAATATCAGGCAAAGGAAATTTTCCGGCGATTCGGCGTGCCAACACCTCGCGGAGAAATGGTCACCACACCCGATCAGGCGCGGGCTGTCGCCGAGAAGCTGGGGTCAAAAATTGTAGTGGTGAAGGCGCAAATCCATGCCGGAGGGCGCGGCAAGGCAGGCGGCGTGAAGCTGGCGAAATCGCCGGCGGAAGCAGCCGACCTCGCGAAAGCCATGATGGGCATGAAGCTCGTGACCCCGCAAACCGGTCCCGCCGGGCGTATCGTGCAGCGATTGCTCATTGAAGAAGGCCTGGACATCAAGCGCGAACTCTACCTGAGCATCCTTGTCGACCGCGCCGTCGCCGCTCCTGTGATCATGGCCAGCACAGCGGGCGGAATGGAAATTGAGGAAGTGGCGCACAAAAATCCCGAGTTGATTCTGCGCGAGACGATTCTTCCGGCAACCGGCTTGCAGCCGTACCACACGCGCAAGCTGGCGTTTGGGCTGGGCCTGTCCGGCGAAGCGGCCGCTGCGGCCGGCCCGTTTTTGCAGGCGCTCTACCGCGCGTTCCTCGAAACCGACGCGTCGCTCGCGGAAATCAATCCGTTGATCGTGACGGGCGACGGCAAGCTGGTGGCGCTCGACGCGAAGATGGCGTTTGATGACAACGCGCTCTATCGACACAAGGACATCGCCGAGCTGCGCGATTTGAACGAGGAAGACCCGCTCGAAGTCGAAGCCTCGACCTATAAGCTGAATTACATCAAGCTCGATGGCAACGTCGGCTGCATGGTCAACGGCGCGGGCCTGGCCATGAGCACGATGGACATCATCAAATTGTCGGGCGGCTCGCCGGCCAATTTCCTCGATGTCGGCGGCGGCGCTTCGGCTGAGCAGGTGAAGAACGCGTTCAAGATTCTGGTGAAAGACCCGAGCGTGAAAGGCGTGTTCATCAATATTTTCGGCGGAATCCTGCGCTGCGACGTGCTGGCGTCGGGCGTCGTCGCCGCCGCGAAGGAACTGAATCTCAAGCTTCCAGTAGTCGTTCGAATGGAAGGGACCAACGTGGAAAAAGGACAGGAAATTTTGCGCGACTCCGGGCTTGGGCTCACGATTGCTAAGGACATGAAGGATGGCGCACAAAAGGTAGTGGCCCTTGCAGGGGGTGCGCGATGAGCGTGCTGGTGAATGAAAAAACGCGCGTCGTCGTGCAAGGTCTTACCGGGCGCGAAGGCAGTTTTCATGCGGGGCAGATGATCGAATACGGCACTACGGTGATCGCGGGCGTCACGCCGGGCAAGGGAGGCACGAAGCACGAGAACGTGCACGTGTTCAACACTGTATCGGATGCGGTTCGCGAAACGGGCGCGGATGCGTCCATCATTTTTGTGCCGCCCCCATTTGCCGCGGACGCGATTCTTGAGGCGATCGATGCAGGCGTGCCGCTCGTCATCTGCATCACGGAAGGCATTCCCACGCTCGATATGGTCCGCGTGGCGGCCGTGCTGAAAAATTCCAAGACGCGCCTGATCGGGCCAAACTGTCCGGGAATTATTTCTCCGGGAAAATGCAAGATGGGGATCATGCCAGGGCGGATTCACAAGCAGGGAAACATCGGCGTGGTGAGCCGCAGCGGAACGTTGACGTACGAGGCCGTGCATCAACTGACTCAGCTTGGCATCGGCCAGTCCACATGCATCGGCATCGGCGGCGATCCGATTATCGGAACCACGCACACCGACGCGATCAAGCTCTTCAACGAAGATCCCGAAACGCACGCCATCGTGATGATCGGCGAAATCGGCGGCGACGCGGAAGAGCAGGCCGCTGCGTACATCAAGACGAATGTTAAAAAGCCCGTCGTCGGATTGATCGCCGGGCAGACCGCGCCTCCGGGACGACGCATGGGCCACGCGGGCGCGATCATCAGTGGCGGCGCCGGCACCGCGGTCGAGAAGTACAAAGCCATGGCCGCGGCGGGAATTCATACGATTCAAAGTCCAGCGGACATTGGTTCCACGTTGGCGGCGGTGATCAAGAGATAGGCAGCAGGTGGCAGGGAGCAGAGGGTAGGGAAGCAGAATCACGAAATTTCAACGTAACATTACGATTAGGGAGAAATTCTGAATGGCAATCGAACGGACACTAGCAATCATCAAACCGGACGCTTTTGGGCGCGGGCTTTCCGGCGAAATTGTTTCGCGGATTCAGAAGGCTGGATTCCAGATTGTCGCGATCAAGTCCCTGCGACTTACCAAGAAGGAAGCCGAAGGTTTCTATGCCGTTCATGCCGCGCGCCCCTTTTTCGGCGAGCTGACCGAATTCATGAGTTCCGGGAAGGTGGTTGTGCTGGCGCTGGAAGCGGAAGGCGCCATTCTGAAATGGCGCGATACCATGGGCGCGACCGATCCCGCCAAAGCCGCCCCGGGCACAATTCGCAGCGACCTCGGTACCAGCATTGGCAACAATTGTACCCACGGGTCGGACGCCCCGGATACCGCCGCCTTCGAATTGGGATATTTCTTCGCGGGTTACGAATTGATCTAGCCGTCCGCTTTTTCCGAGCCTTGCCCTCGAAGCCGGATCCTGATACATTACCCGCTCAATAACCACGTCCCCGGAAATCAACGTTAGTACGTGCCATGAAGCTGCGGAACCCAGACCCAGCCGCCGCGGCCACTGCCGAAATATCTCCAGTGTCCATGACTCGCCGTCTCTTTGCGCGCCGGCGAATGGAGATCATGGTTTTTGTTAGCCTGGACGCGGACAGCGCGGGCTCCCTTACCAATTCCCGCGAGAATGGTCCGGCCCCTCCAGCGCTCCAACGCCTCGCAATCGGCCAAACGCTTCACGTCCTATTCAAGCTGGCCGGCATCGACGGGTGGATGAGGGCCACGACCAAAGTCATGTGGCTTAGCGACTCGCGAAGAGCCGCCGGCCTGAAGTTCGTCGATATGCCGGACGAAACCGGCCGCCTGGTGGAGCAATGGCTCGCCAAGCGGGAGCAGGCAGTCCGCTCAAACGCGACCTCTGGTTCCCAATCGGCGCCCGCTGAGGATGACACCTCGGCCGCCCTGCCTTACTTCGACGTGGATTCTTTTCAAGTAGCACTGCCAGTTGAGGCCATTGAAATTATCCCGGCGCCATTCGTTTCCAGCAGGGAGCGTGCCTTGGCTGCAGTTCCATCGAGCGTGGCCAGAGTGGCTCCTAGGATTGAAACCGATTCCGCGAAAGGCGCTGCGGCGCCACAAACGCAGGGTTCCGTGAGATTGCCGGACTCGGCCGCTGTTCGTTCTCCATTGGAAGCCCTAAAAAATGACAGGAGAGTGGTGCGGTCGTTTGCGTTGACGGTGGGCGCGCTGATGACAATGTTTGCGATGGTCGGGTTAGTTGTTTGGCAGATTCGTGACGGCTCAATTCTGCGCATGGTTAGCGCGCAACCCATCCAGCCAAACGTTCCCTCCGCGGCTGCCGCCTTCGCTCAGCTGCGGATCGATGCGAGTCTGAATTCTACCGGAGCTTCGCTGGGCGAATTCGCGATCGCTCCCATGACCAAACAGCCCGCGCTCTCTGCCATGCCGACTCGAAATGCGGGCAAGCGAGGGAAGCCGGGAAAGCCGGGCATGACGGCGTCACTCTTTCTCCCAAATGTGGCTGTGCCCCCGACCATCCATCCCCGGGCAAGCGGGCTTGCGCCAGTACCACAAATTCCTCGGGCGGCTCCGCCAAGCGCGGGGATTCTCCCGCCAGCCCGCTTACGGCCGGTGACTGCCGATCCTGCCGCAATGACCCAGATACCACCCGTGACCGCGTCGGCGAATTCGATATCCGAACGCCCGGTGGAACCCGGGGTTCCGGCGGCGACCGCGGAAAGGGCTTCAATCCGAGGATCTTTGACGCCACTCAATGCCGAAAACCAGACCGGCTCCATCGAAGTTATTCTCGACCCGTATCCTTCCATTCGCATGCCTGCGGGGCAAAAGTCTTTAGGGGGGCGCCCATCAACTCTTATCATCGGCCACCTAATATCCAAGGTCGAGCCGATTTACCCCATGGATGCGCTGCGGCAGCGGATTTCCGGAACAGTGAAATTGCACGTCGTCTTGGGGATTGACGGGCGAGTCGAGACGGCGTTGGTGGTCGACGGCCCTGTCCAGCTTCGGGAAGCGACTCTTCACGCCGTCGAGCAGTGGCGCTACGAACCAACCTTTCTGGGAAGAGCGCCGGTGGAGTCAGAAGAGGACTTTACGCTAGTTTTCCGGATCACCACCTCTCATCCAGCCAATTAGCGAGTCCTGCGGTGAAAACTGTAAAATGTGGTTCCATGGATTCCACGCGCGAACTGGGACAAGTGACAGTCAGCAGGCATCGCAATGTGTAGCCGTTAAGCGGGACGCGGTCCGTGCGACCTAGTTTCCACCGCTCGTGTCGAGCGCCTCGCCGCTCGCCAGCACGACTTTCTGAATCCAGATCTCCGGCGCTCCCGTTTTGGCAGGGAAGCCGCTGATCGTAATCACGTCGCCGGTCTTGAGCGTATCTTTCGACCACCCCGATCGCATCAAGTGATTCGGGCTGGTCAGCGCTCCCTGCCAATTCTGCACGTTCCCTTTGTCATCCTTAACATCCATGGCGATCGTCACATGCGGATTGATGAACTGAAAGGTCGTCACGGAGCCTTTTACAGTGACGGACTTGGTCGTATCGAAGTTTGCGGTGCCGTGGTGGGCGAACGCCATCGTGGAACCCAGCAGAAAGAGAACGATTAGAGCAAATGAAACTACCCGCGCGTTATTCATCTGAAACCTCCGAGCTTCGGCTCTGCCAATTTTGCGGCTCTCGAAGCGCCCGCTAACTTCGCGTTAAGAATGGGCTATCCCGCCAGAGGAGGCTGTGACCTCGGTCACCCATGGAAGTGCGGGCCGTCACCCCAGCTAGAGCTGTTTCCCTCGCAAATTAGGTAGAATTGAGGCCAATGGAACCCATGCGCGAACTCGGGCGAATGATGGTTTTCGCGGGCGCGGCGCTCGCGGCGGTTGGCGCGCTCGTTTGGCTGGCTGCGCGGCGAGGAGGGTTTCCGTTGCGCTTGGGTCGCCCCGGAAACGGCGGCGTTTGAACTTGGATATTTCATCGCTGGCTGCGAAAACATAGGGAATCGCATTCTGCCGTGCTAGACACCTATGGCCGGAGATGTTCGTCCCGTTCGCGCTACAAAAATTACCTCTCCGCACTTTATGTGTTTTCGCACGGTCAATCCTGCAGCCCTTAGTTGACGTAAGATTTTTCGGTTCCAACTGATGTCTTCGGCGCCACCAGAAACTAGAACAAAGATTCGTGAATGGGCAATAATTTCTTGCAGTTTCTGTTGAAGAAAATCGAGAGTATCTTCGAAGTACGGGTCCGCGACAATAAGGTCATAGTCCTTCTCGATGCTGAACTCGAACGCGTCAGCAACTTTAAGTTCAACCGGCAACCCCTTCATATGAGCTTTCATTTTTTCTACTTTATCTTTGTCATTATCAACAAGAGTAACCAAATTAAGTTCTTGGTGAGCGCACATGACCTTAGCAACGATCCCCGTGCCGGAAAAGAAATCCAAAACCGTATAGATTTTCTCCGTTTTGGGAATCGTTCTGAGCACACATGAAATGGCAGGACACGGACCGATCAAGTGTCTCCCACGAATTAGTGCATAGTCAATTCCGTAGGTCACACCTGTCCGAATCACAGGGCTATCTGCCCTAATCTTCCCGCTATCAAGGAGATCGGCGAATGGAACTAGCCGTTCTACGGTTGCGGTCTCTGGACCGATAATTTCCAGATGAGCGTGCGCATCGGGGTCCGATCTTCGTACAACGTAGTCGAGGATTCCCTCGACTCTTTCCTTATAGCTACCCTTATAAGATTGGGTCGCTCCCCTCAACATGGACGCATCATTCGTGAACACCTCAATAAGAAAGCAATTGTCTTTTCCGGCCTGCCGGCATGCTTCAGGGGGCATTTTCCTGACTGAGACCCGGCTTATCTTGACAGAAGGATCCAAAATCACGTTTTTCAGAGCTGCGTGACAAACTTCTACGAGGCTGCCTTTGGAGTTCATGTCTTATTATAGGGCTGATCCCTGTTTCTTCGTAATCTCATTCAAATACTCGGATTCGTGTTTTACAAATATGACCTGCTCCGAGATTATCTGCTTCCAGTGCTTCGCCCCAAGCCTCTCAAACGCAAATGCCAATATCAGAAGCGCCGGGACCCCTCCCCCTTTACTGAAGCATTCCCATGAGCTGGGTAATCCGGCGATGAAAATCAATATAGCCAAGCCCGCGAAGGGTAAACATACAGACAGGATCGCCATGACTTTGTACTTTCTCCCCTCAATACCTGTTAGCCCACCGAGAAGCAACACTTGTCCAGCTACGCCAATCAAGATACTGGCGACGGCAAGATGACGAGAAATTTCGTACGATACTCCAATTTTTGCCAACAGATCTGAAGCAAGCAGGTAGAAGCCTGCAACTACGGAAATGTACGACAGCTCGACGAGCATGTAGTAGAAGGAGCTGAAATAGTGAACACGGTTGCGCAGAGGCGAATCACTCGTTTCCAGAAAATACTTGTAGACGTCAACGTTGTCTCTTCCTCCACCTTTGGAAGTGGTCTCAATTATTGCGTCGTTTAGGGGTTTGCGGTATTTCTCGAAGAGAACAAAGTACGGAAAACAGCGCTCGTGAAGGCGAAGTGCATACCCAACCATGCCGAAGAAGAGTGAAGCCACGAGTTGACTCGAAGCCCCTTGTTCTGCGAGGCGCACAAGGGCGTTTCCGGGTGTGAGCAACATGAGCAAGCCCAAAACATAAGCGCCTGGGACCAATATTCTGAAGAGCTCACGGATACCTAATTGCAGCTCAGACAGCTTATCGCTTTGCTTTTCATCTGGCACATGGCGGATGCTAGCAACTGCCACTCCATTGGTCAATAAACTGCTATATTTTCTCAGGTCTTGTCCCAATTGCACCCCTGGCGTGGAAAGAGTTTGCAATTAATGAGGTTGACGCGAGAAATTTAGCGATATGAGAGATGTAGGCAAATTGCTGGTAGAACTCGGAATCGCATTCCTAGTACTTGGTGCCGGAACAATCTTGGTCGCTTCGCGGCGTGTCGGATTGCCCTACCGGCTCGGGCGTTTGCCTGGCGACATTGCGGTCCAAGGAAAGCACGGTTCGTTTTATTTTCCCGTGGTGACGTGTATCCTGCTGAGCGTGGTGCTTACGCTGATCCTGTGGCTGGTGCAATGGCTGAAAAGATAAAACAATTCGAGTTGAACCTCGCGCCGGAGCGAAAAATCTGGAGCGTGGCGGAGCTGACGGCGCGAATCAGCGGGTTGCTTGCGTCGCAATTCTCGAATCTGTGGGTTGAGGGCGAAGTGTCTAACTATCGCCCCGCGCAGTCCGGGCATCTCTATTTCACCCTGAAAGACGCGAAGGCGCAGGTGCGGTGCGTGTGCTTTCGCACGCAGGCGATGCGGCTGAAATTCCGGCCCGAGGACGGCTTGAAACTGATCGTGCGCGGATCGATCAGCGTGTACGAGCCGCGCGGCGAATATCAGATTTACGTTGAGCACATCGAGCCGTCCGGAGTCGGCGCGCTGCAACTCGCCTTCGAGCAGCTCAAGAAGCGCCTCGAGGCCGAGGGACTTTTCGATGTAGCGCGCAAGAAGCCGCTTCCCATGTTGCCCAGTCGCATCGGCGTCGTGACTTCTCCCCGGGGCGCGGCCGTGCGCGACATTATTCGCATCCTGCGGCGGCGTTTTCCGAATCTGCACCTGATCGTTTATCCCGTGCGCGTGCAGGGCGAAGGAGCGGCGGAAGAAATCGCCGCGGCGCTGAAATATTTCAATCGCAAGCAATCCGTGGACGTGATTTTGCTCGCGCGGGGCGGCGGGTCGATCGAAGATCTTTGGGCGTTCAACGAGGAATCCGTGGCGCGTGCGATTGCGGCGTGCACGATCCCGGTCGTGAGTGGCGTGGGGCACGAAACCGATTTCACGATCGCGGATTTTGTAGCGGACGTCCGCGCATCGACGCCTTCCGCCGCCGCCGAAATCGTCGTGCAATCGCGACAGGAATTTCAGCGGCATCTCGGAGAACTGGAACACAAGATTTCGCAGCGCATGCGATATATCCTGCTCGAGTGGCGGCATCACCTGAAGGAACTCACGACGCACATGGGGTTTCGACGTCTCGAGGATTTGCTCCGCCGTCACAGGCAACAGACGGACGAGATGACTGCGCGGCTCGGCGTCGCGCTGCAGGGCCGCCTTGAGCGGCTGCGGCACCGCTACACGATTGCCGCGACGCGCATCGCGTCGTTCGACTTGCGCGCGCGAATCCGCACGCTGGGCTTGCGGCTCGTGCAGCGTTCGGCGGAACTTGGCATGCGGATGGAGCGCTTCCTCGTCGGCAAGATCCAGCAGATGGAGCGGCTGCGCGTGCAGCTTGACGAGCGGAGCCCACTGCGCGTCTTGCAGCGCGGCTATGCCATCTGCACGGACGCCTCGGGAAATGTGGTGAACGCCGCCGACCAGGTTTCCGTCGGCGCTGAAGTCAACGTGCAGCTCGCGCGCGGCCGCCTGGGCACGGAAGTGCGAACCCGCGAAATTCCAAAGCCTTAACTCTTCCTACTTGTTCTCGAAGGTTTTCTCTGTGCCCTCTGTGTTCTCTGTGTTAATTCCGAAAGGCGTTCAACACAGAGAACACAGAGGGCACAGAGAAGAGAATGAGGACGGAACAACTTATTTGCGCGAGCGTTCGATCTCCTGTATGGCTTCCTGAAATGGGATGGCTTCATCGCAGGAAGCTTTCGCGGCGTCGTACGCACGAATTGACTCCAGCTCTTCCAAATCCGCTAGGAGTGTCTTATCGTTTTCCATAATGATGATCTTTTCGTCCTTCCTTATAGTAAGTGAGGACTATTCGTCCGAGGTACTAGCAACTTTCAGCACTGCAAGGAATGCTTCCTGTGGGATATCCACTCGCCCGACGCGCTTCATGCGTTTCTTTCCTTCTTTTTGTTTCTCGAGAAGTTTGCGTTTGCGCGTGATGTCGCCCCCGTAGCATTTGGCGAGGACGTTTTTGCGGATGGCCGCGACGGTTTCGCGCGCGATCACGCGGCTGCCGATGGCGGCCTGGATCGGCACTTCAAACATCTGGCGCGGGATCAGCTTCCTCAAACGCGTGACGAGTTCGCGCCCGCGCTCGTAGGAAAATTCGCGATGGCAGACGAGCGCCAGCGCGTCGACCGGCTCGCCTGCAATCAGGATGTCCAGCTTCACGAGGTCGGCTTCCTTGTAGCCCGCCAGGTGGTAGTCGAGCGACGCGTAACCGCGCGAGGCGCTCTTCAGCCGGTCGTAGAAATCCAGGACGATTTCGTTGAGCGGCATCTCATATGTCAGCATCACGCGCTGCGGCGAGAGATACTCGAAATTTTTCTGCACGCCGCGTTTTTCCTCGCACAGCTGCAGAATTCCTCCCACCGATTCCTCGGCCGTGATGATCATCGCCGTAATCACAGGCTCTTCAATCTTCGCCATTTCGTTGGGCGGCGGAAATTTCGTCGGGCTGTCCACCTCGACGAGGTCCCCGGCCGTCGTCGTGATCCGGTACCTCACGCTCGGCGCGGTGGTGATGAGGTTGATGCCGAATTCGCGCTCGAGCCGCTCCTGAGCGATTTCCATGTGGAGCAAGCCGAGAAAGCCGCAACGGAAACCGAATCCGAGCGCCACGGAATTTTCCGGCTCGTAGAAAAACGCCGCGTCATTCAGTTGCAGCTTGCCGAGGGCGTCGCGCAAGTTTTCGTAATCGCTCGCGAGCACGGGAAACAGTCCCGCGAACACCATGGGCTTGATCGCTTCAAATCCGGGGAGCTGCGGCGCGGGTCGCGCGGCGTCCGTGACGGTGTCGCCCACGCGCGCGTCGGCCACTTGCTTGATGTTGGCGACGACGAAGCCGACGTCTCCGGCGACGAGTTCATCGAGGACAACGGGCTTGGGAGTGAGCGCGCCCAGCGCTTCGACCTCATACACCTGGTCATTGAAACAGAGCCGAATCTTCATGTGTCGAGTAATCCGGCCATTCATGACGCGCACGAGAATCACTGCTCCGCGAAACGGATCGAACCAGGAGTCGAAAATGAGCGCCTGAAGCGGCGCTTCCGCAGTGCCTGTTGGCGGAGGAATGCGCGCGACCACGGCTTCCAGCACGGATTCCACGCCGAGGCCGCTCTTGGCGCTGATCAGCAGCGCGTCGGACGCCGGAATGGCCAGGACGTTTTCGATCTGCTCCTTGGCCTGATCGGGCTGCGCGGCGGGAAGGTCGATCTTGTTGATGACAGGAATGATCGTGAGATTGTGCTGCGACGCGAGGAACGTGTTGGCGACAGTTTGCGCTTCGACGCCCTGGCTCGCGTCCACCACCAGCAGCGCGCCTTCGCATGCGGAAAGGGCCCGGGAAACTTCGTAGGAAAAATCGACGTGGCCGGGCGTGTCGATCAGGTTGAGCTGGTATTCGTTTCCGTCCTTCGCTTTATAGTGCAGACGAATGCTCTTGGCCTTGATGGTGATCCCGCGTTCCCGCTCGAGGTCCATCGAGTCGAGCACCTGCGCGCTCATCTCGCGCTGGCTGAGCGCGCCTGTCAACTCGAGTAGGCGATCGGCCAGCGTGGACTTGCCGTGGTCAATGTGCGCGATGATGCAAAAATTGCGGACGAAACGTGGGTCCATCAGTCAGCCTGCCGGCGCGCAGCGTTTGCGCCGGTTAAAGTCTCCTGTCTTGAGCGGTCTGGTGGCATTGTTTCGCGTAGCGTTTCGCACCGTGCAAAGCGCGAACCGTTCCGTAGCATTTCAGTGTGCCATAACTGACCGCAGGCCGAAAGCGCTCGAGGAGCCAAGCACATTCCGACCCCCAGTCACACTACCGGGTCGCCGTGAATTTCAACTTCGTTCATTTCCACGCCGCACGCTTCGGGCAAGGGCAGTCGGCCGGTCCAGTTCGCCCATCCCCAGAAAATTGCAGTGGTCGAACTGAGCAAGCCCGCTACAACCCCGATCGTTCTCGGACTGTAGCGCGTTGAGGCAATCCCCGCAGCGGCCATGGAGAGCATCATCATCGACCAGGTCAGCGTTTCGATCGTGGAAAAGACGCGCCCTCGATATCGGTCAGAAACCGTCTTGAGCAAATACGAGTAGTTCAGGATCGAATTCATCGCAATGGCGGCGCGCGACACGAGGATATACAACAGCGCCAGCTCGAACTGCGGCGTCCGGCTGAACAGGACGTACGCGCCGCCGTGCACCAGATAATCGACAAAGACCGCCAGCTTGTACTCCTTAAAGGAGAGCCGCTTGCCCAGCCAGTTCGCAAACGTGCCGCCGAGAAGCAGCCCTATCCCGGCGAATCCCCAAATTGTGCCGATGCCGGCGGCCCCGCGATTGAACACAACTTCGCCAAACAGCGTAAACAGAATCTGCGCCGCCCCGCCGCCCGTGGCCCATCCCACCGCAAGCAGCGCAATCGCAAGAACGAGCGGAACCGAACGCATGTACCGCAGCCCCTCGCGATATTCATGCCAGGGGCGGATCACTTCCGCTTCCGTCAGGTCTTTGTGTTCGGCGCGAAACAGTTTGCCTTGCGGCTCCCGCAAGTTCCAGATCGCCCACGCCGAAAACAGGAACGAAAGCGCATTGAACGTAAACGCCCATTCATAGCCGATGCCAACCACTGTGGCGCCAAGAAACGTCCCGATCGTCAGATTGGTCCATTGCGTCGTCTGCGTCAGTGAATTCGCGGTATGGATTTCCTCCTCATTGGCGATTGTCGGCAGAATTGCGGTGCGCCCGGCAGTGAAAAACGGCGACGCAATCATCAACAGCGCGCTGAACGTGTACAGGAGCCACACCTGCTGTTGCCGCAAGGCCAGAATGAATCCCAGCGCAAAAACGGCTCGCGTGAGATCGCTGGCGATCATGATGCGCTTGCGGTCAAACCGGTCCAGCATGACGCCCGCAAGCGGTCCAATGGTAATCGCCGGGATGGCGCGCGACAGCATGACGCCCATGACGACCAGGCCCGAATGGGTCAGCTGCATCGCCAGCGCAAACACGGCAATGTTATTGAAGTTGTCGCCGATTTCGCTTACGACCTGCCCCATCCACGTGTAGCGATAATTGCGGTTCCGGCGAAGGAGCTCGAGAAATTCGCGCATTAGTTCAGGCAGCTCTCGCTGCAACCCGGCCGGCTCGGCGAGTGTTCGATGAAAAGGCGACCGCTATGAGCTTGCATCCTCAGAAAGTCTGACACACTTCTCCTCAGCGCACATCATCTAGGTCAGCAGATTGTAATGGATAACAACCAGTCCCTTTCGTTCAAACACCGAAAGGGCCATGAATCTGTGCACAGCTTGGAATTGCTGAATTGAGCAGCGCATCCGCGATCGGTTTGGCACGCCAACCCGGCGCGGTATATAGTATTTTTGTCCTGGCCAATGTCGATCAGCGAGTCCGCGGTCGCAACTTCACTAAGGAAAACCGATCGAGCCCGCATGAGCGTGGATATCGTCAAACAACTGGAAAAGGCCAAGCGCTTCGTCGAAAAGAGCCGCATTGACGAAGCCATCGAGGCCTATCAGTCGGTGCTGTCGGCCGCTCCCAATCACCTCGAATCCATGCAGTCGCTGGGCGACCTTTTCACCATGCAGAACCGGCCGGACCGGGCGGCCGTTTATTACGGAATGCTCTTTGACCACTTTACGGCTCCGCGGGAAGAGCCCAAGGCCGTCGCCCTGTACGCGCGCTTTTTAAAACCGCACCAGCAGCCTCCGGAACGCGTCGCCAGATTCGCCCTGCTTCTGCAGAAGCAGAACCGCATGGAAGAGGCCATCGAACAATTCATGTCCGCGGCTCTCGCGTATGAATTGAGCGGTAAAGGAGACGATGCGCTGGCATGCTTCGTGCGCATCGCGCAGATCGATTCCGAAAGCCGTGAGCGCCACATCGCCGTGGCCGATTTGGCCGAACGTCTCGGCAATCACGCCGCCGCTTCCCGGGGATTTTTGCGAGCCGGACAACTCTCCACGCGAAACGATGACGAGGCGATTGAATTTTTCGCGAAAGCGCACCAGCTCATGCCGAACGATCGCAGCGCGTCCTTGATGTATGCCCAGGCGCTGCTGCGCAAGGGCGACGCGCCGGCGGCCGCCGCGCTGCTCGCGCCTTTGAGCGATACTGAAAAGGACGCGACGTTTCTCGAGACCTACGCCGAAGCCTTGATGCGTTCCGGCCAACTGGACGCCGCGCACGCCGTCCTGGAGCGCATGACGAATCAAGGAGCGGGTTCGGCGGAAAAATTTTTCTCGCTTGCCACCGAGTTCCTTCGCGCCGGCCAGGAAGAAAAAGCCGTCAACCTTTTATCCGCCACCAAGAAAAGCATGCTCGCTGCGCGGCGAGAATCGGAATTCGCATCCGCTGTCGACCAACTGGTTGGAGCGTTCCCAAAATCGCTGCGCCTGGCCCAGTTCTGGGCGGCCTTCTACGCTGAAATCAACCGCGAGACGAAATATTTTGACGCCGTAGTTCGCCTCTTCGATTTGAACCTGGCAAATGACCAGCTTCCCGGCGCCTGTGACGCCCTCGAAAAGCTCGTCGAAATCGATCCGTACGATTCGCGCAATCAGGGGCGTCTCGACCTACTGAAAGGGCGCGCGAGCGACGAATATTTGAGCCGCGTAAAGTCCCGTCTGTCCAATGCCGCGACGCATCGCCCGGACTCCCACACACACGAACAATCTCGCGGCAAAAGCAGCGAACCCTCGCCGGCCATTCTGGGTGACGTTCAATCCGGGCAGACACTCGAAGACCTGCTCGTCCAGGCGGAAATTTTTGTCCAATACTCGCTCCAGTCAAAAGCCATCGAGCGGCTGCAACGCATCGTGGAACTGTTTCCCGGGGAAGAAGAAAATAACGAACGACTGCAAGGACTCTTTGAAGCCGCGCACTGGTGGCCGGAGGAGGGCAGTGTCCCGCGCAGGCCGGCGGAACCTGTGCGGGCGGCCGTCGAGGAGCCCCCGAATCGCGCCAGTACCGCTTCCCCCTATGCTCCCGAAACGCTGCGCGATCTCGCGAAAATTTCGGAAATTAATCAGAACGTGTTCCGCCAACCTTCCCCGCGCGCGATGCTTTCGGTTGCGGTGAATGAGGTAGGAAATTATTTGCGAGCGGCAAGATGCCTCGCGGTGGTCGGCCCTCCCGGGCAGCCGCCACAAATGGCGTCGGAGTTTTGCGCCTCCGGTATTGAGGCGTCCCCCGGCAGCCAGATCGTGCGCCTGATCGGCCAGATTGAACGCGCCACGTCTGACCCGCTCGGCGGTTTGCCGCTCGAAGCTACCGCCGCGCCCATCCTCCGGGAAATGGGCCTGGAAACGTCCCTGGGAGTCCAGCTCACCGACCCGGAGACGCAGTCTCCCGCCGGAATGATGATCGTGGGTTTCGCCGGGCCGCACGCCTGGAAACCCAACGAAACTTATTTCCTGCAATCCATCGGCGATCAAATGCTCATGTGCGTGCACCACACGCGCCTTCGCACGCTCGTGCGCACCCTTGCCGTGGCCGATGAAAAAACCGGTTTGCTGGCGCGCGGCTCCTATATCGATTGCCTGCTCCATGAATCGCAGCGCGCGCGAACGCAGGGCGTTCCTCTGGCCCTGGCTCTGTTGCAGATCGATGGCGGCCCGGAATTGCTTCGCCAACAGGGTGAAGGGCCGTTCGACCGGTACATGGAGCAGCTGGGAAAAGCCGTGCAAGCAATCATCCGCCAAACCGACCTCGCGATAAAGTACACTTCCTGGGCGCTGGCGGTCGTTCTGCCGGACACGCCGCTTTCAGGCGCGCAGATGTTCGCCGAGAAGCTCAAGAGAGCCGTTGGCGGATTGCGTCCTCAGTGGGACGGAGGGCAGTTGACCATGAGCTTCGCCGTGGCCGAGGCGGTCACCCGGCAGGATTATGATAACGAGGACATCGTCACCGATCTGATCAACCGCGTGGAGGCGGGCCTCGAGGAAGCTCGCAAGCGCGGCGGCAATGAAATCGTTGCCCTCGAAATGGCGAAGAATTGAGGGATGCGGATGGCCTACGAAAACCTGCTCTATGAAAAGCGGGAACGCATCGGATTCATCACGTTCAACCGCCCGAAGGTGTTGAACGCGCTTAATCGGAAAACGATGGAAGAGCTGAAGGATATTCTGACCGCCGCGCGCGAGGACGACGAAGTGCGCGTCCTGATCCTGACCGGCGCGGGAGAAAAATCGTTTGTGGCCGGCGCGGACATCGCGGAACTCGCGGTGCAGACGCCGGTCAGCGGCAAGGAAACGGCCGCGTTTGGGCAGGGCGTTCTGCGTTTGCTGGAGACGCTGGGGAAACCGTCGATCGCGGCCATCAATGGATTCGCGCTCGGCGGCGGATGCGAGGTCGCGCTGGCCTGCTCGATGCGCTTGGCCGCGAAGACGGCGAAGCTTGGCCAGCCGGAAGTGAAGCTCGGTATCCTCACGGGCTATGGCGGCTCGCAGCGGCTCACGCGCTTGTGCGGCAAGGGAGTCGCAAACGAACTCTGCCTGACCGGAGAAATGATCTCAGCGGAGGAGGCTCTGCGCATCGGCCTCGTGAATCACGTGTGCGAGCCGGCGGATCTCTTGCCCGCGGCGGAGACCCTGGCGAAAAAAATCATTGCCAACGCGCCGCTCTCGGTCAAGTTCACGATGGAAGCCATCGAGCGCGGAACCGAAATGCCGCTCGAAGAGGGCCAATATCTCGAAACAACGCTCTTCGGCCTGTGCGCCGCCACGGAAGATATGCGGGAAGGAATGCGCGCGTTTCTCGAAAAGCGGCCCGCGCAATTTCGCGGGAAGTAGCGCGAACGTGCGGCGCCGAAACTCATTCAAATGAACAAACCCTTTCACGGAAAAGAAGTTCGCGCGGCGGCCAATGCGGCGGGCCTTCGATTCGCGCTGGTGGTCAGCCGCTTCAATAGTTTTATTACGGATCGCTTGCTGGCGGGCGCCGTGGATGCGCTCGAAGCTTCCGGCGCGGACGCGGAAAACATCGTGGTCGTTCATGTCCCCGGCTCGTTTGAAATTCCGCTTACGGCGAAAAAATTGGCCGAGGGCGGACGCGTCGACGCTGTGATCGCCATCGGCTGCGTCCTCCGCGGCGAGACCGCGCACTTTGATTACGTCGCGAGCGAGGTGGCGCGCGGCGTGCAGCTCGCGCAACTCGACACCGGCATTCCGGTCATTTTTTGCGTTCTCACTTGCGACACGCTCGAACAGGCCATCGATCGCGCGGGGCTCAAGGGCGGAAACAAAGGGTACGACGCGGGCCTGGCGGCTATCGAGATGGCCAACTTGTCGAAGCAGCTTCGTTCGGCGGACGCTTCGCGCAACGGCAAAACCACTCCCCGCGGGAAACGCCGCTAGATGACACTGCGCCGGAAATCCCGCGAGTACGCCCTCCAAATGCTGTTCCAATGGGAAATGGGGAAACAGGAGCATTCCCGAATCGAAGACGGTTTTTGGAAGAACGCGCGCGCCCAGAAATCCACGCGGGAATTCGCCAATCAGCTTTTTGAAAACGCCGCCGCTCGCGCCGCGGAACTCGACCCTATCATTTCCTCGCACGCGCAAAACTGGCGCATCGAGCGCATGGCCGCCATCGACCGCGCCATCCTGCGCCTGGCCCTGGCCGAAATGCGCACCACAAGCACTCCCGCAAAAGTCGTGATCAACGAAGCCGTGGATCTCGCGAAAAAGTTTTCTTCCGAGGAAGCGTCCGCGTTTATCAACGGCATCCTTGACGCCGCCGCAAAATCTTTCGGCGAAAAAACCTCAGCCTGATTAGAATTTGCTGTAGCCCGCCTTTTTGTCCTAGTGGCGCAGGCTTCAGCCTGTGGGGGTTGGTCCTTGCAAGGCCAAAACCCCACAGGCTGAAGCCTGCGCCACTTCGCACTTCGCGTAAGAAATTCTGTCTCGTCGGAGCTACAGGCCGCGAACGATCGCGCAGGCGTGGTCAAGGATTTGCCGCGTAGCCGCAGAGCTCCGCGTCTCCGAATAGACGCGCAACATCGGCTCGGTCCCCGAAGCGCGAAGCATTACCCATCCAATGTTGTCCAGATACAACTTGATCCCGTCCAGATCCTCGCGGCGTTCGACAGACCATTCCAGCACTCGATTCACCCTCGCGCCGCTGAAATGCTCGATGGCGCGCTCCTTCTGTCCCGGCTTGAGTTCCAGATCGATCCGCCCGTAATGATGCTCGCCGAATTCCGCCTGAAGCTGCGCGACAAGTTCTCCGAGGGATTTTTTGTGCCACGCCATCACTTCCATGAGCAGCAGCGCCATCACGGTGGCGTCGCGCTCGGGCAGATAAAGTTTCGTTCCGATGCCGCCCGACTCTTCTCCGCCGAGCAGAATGTCGCGCTCCAGCATCAATTCGCAGATGTATTTGAAGCCGACCGGCGTCTCGAATACTTTGCGGCCGAATTTCTCCGCGATCTTGTCGAGCATTTTCGTCGAGGAAAATGTTTTGGCGACGTCTCCGGAAATCCCGCGCGTACCCGCAAGATGCCAGAGCAGAATCGAGAAAATCTGGTGCGGCGTGATGAACGTGCCGTCGCGATCCATCGCGCCGATGCGGTCGCCGTCGCCGTCCGCGCAGAGCCCGGCGTCGTACTTGCCGGCAAGCACCGCGCGGCGCAACGCCTCGACGTGCGGTTCGATGGGCTCGGGGTTCACGCCGCCAAAGAGGGGATCGCGAGTGCCGCGAATTTCATCGCACGCGATGCCGTGCTTCGTCATGAGTCCGTGCAGCAATCCGCGCGCCGCGCCGTGCATTGGATCCACGACAAACCGGAATTTGGCCGCGCGGATTCGGTCCCAGTCCACAATCTTCTCGATGGTTTCGAGATAAGGCGAAAGAATGTCCAGCGTTTGAATATGATTTGGCTGCGGAGGCAATGGCGGCACACCGTTTGCCAGCACCGTGGCGAGTTCCTTCTCCACTTGCGCGACAATCGAAGGCAGCGCGGAGCTTCCGTAGCTCGCCTTGAATTTCACGCCGTTCCATTTGTAAGGATTGTGGCTCGCGGTGATCATGATCCCGCCCGCCGCGCCGCGCTGCCTCACGAGAAGCGAAAGCGCGGGCGAAGGGCACGCCTTCTCCGCGATCCACACCGGCATCCCGGCCATCGAAACAACTTCTGCCGCCGCGCGCGCAAACCGCTCGGATCCGAAGCGCGTGTCGTACCCGACGAGCACACCCGCTCCTGGCTTTTCCGCGCGCACGACATAACGTGCAATCGCGCACGCCACCTTGCGGACATTGGGAAATGTGAAATCATCGGCGATAACGCCGCGCCAGCCATCGGTGCCAAACTTAATAGCGCTCACAGGTCAGAAGTATATGCGAAGGAGGTGAGTGCGAGAAGTGGCACAGGCTGAAGCTTGTGCCACTAAAGCCGCCCATAGTCTGGGATTATCGAACATCTAAATCAGAGCAGGCGAGCAAACCCGTATCCTTGAACACCACAATCGTGCTGCACTTGCCTCCTGTCAGCATCATAGATAAATCATGAATTCCAAGAGGTTGCCGTCCGGGTCTCGCACGTACACGCTGGAGCCGGTCTTCTTGCGTCCGCCTTGGCGTTCGACGGGACCTTCAACGGCTTTGGCACCTGCCCGATTCAGCATTGCCTTTAGCGATTCGGGCGTGCCTCGCCACACAAAACACAGGTCCCCGCAAGGCGGCTTTGCGGCGGGAGCTCTCAACGTGAACGCTTTGTCTTGCCAGTGCGCGGGCCGATGAAAGTTGATCATCTGGTTGCCGACGTAGACGGAACATGCGTTTGCATTCTCGACCACTTGCAAACCGAGGCCGCGATAAAATGCCAGCATCTGCTCGGTATGTTCCATGGGAAGAGCCACGTGATCGAAGCCCCGGATTCCCGCAGCCTCTTGCGCCTCCACCTTTGAACCGCCAGCCAATGCGCCTGCGGCGGCAACGCTGCTGATGAGTGCTCGACGTGAAATGCCATGTTTCATCACGCACCTCGTCAAGAAATTACAGATTTGAAAGCGGCCGGTCGCCTGAATTCCAGTTGAAATAATTGCGAGACGATTTACAGCAAGCCCGAAAGCTTCTCAGCCTCAAGCCACTTCACGATTTTGCCGACGTCCTGCGCGCGGTCGCGCGGGCAGAGCAGAAGCGCGTCTTCGGTTTCCACCACGACGAGATCGCGAATCCCGACCGCGGCGACGAATTTCTTCGGGCTCCAGAAAAAATTTCCCTGTGCATCGAGCGCGGCAAATTTTCCCGCGGAAACATTCTCTCCGGCTTTTCGTGCGAGCAATTCATAGACGGCGGCCCAGGAGCCGATATCGCTCCACCCCACTTCCGCGGGCAGGACGAAGACGCTTGGGGCCGATGCGCGGCGCGTGACCGGTTCGAGCACGGCGTAGTCCACGGAAATGTTTTCCAGCTTCGGATAAATGCGCTTGAGCGTGCCCGCGTAGCGCGGCGTCCCGATTTCGCCCGCCAGGCGCATCAGCGCGTCATGCGTCTTCGGCAGAAATTTCTCGAGGTTGCCGAGGAATGTCGAGACGCGCCAGAAGAACATTCCCGCGTTCCAGTAGTAGCGTCCGGAAGCAACATATTTGCGCGCTCGCGGGAGCGCCGGCTTTTCCGTGAACTGGCGCACCGTAAAGACGGGAACGCCGTCCGCATCCACCGCTTTCACTCGCGCGCGTTCGATGTATCCGTAGCCCGTCTCGGGCCGCGATGGCGGAATGCCCAGCACGACGAGCGATCCCGAGGCGTGCGAGACATGCAGCGCGGCACGAACGATCCTCAGATACCGCGACGGCTTCGCAATGTAATGGTCGGCCGGAAGTGCGGCCATGAGGGCGTCGTTTTCCTTGCCCAGGCCGCCATGCAGCAAATGCGCGGCGGCGAGTCCGATTGCGGCGGCGGTGTTTCGGCCAACCGGTTCCGCAAGAATGTGCGACGCGGGGACTCGCGGCAATTGCTTTCGCACCGCGGCGGCCTGCTCGGAATTGGTGACAACCCACTGGCGCGACGGCGGAAACAGCGGCGCTAGGCGCGCGGCGGTTTGCTCGAGCATCGTGTCGCTGCCGATGATGTTGAGCAATTGCTTCGGCGTTCGCGTTCGGCTTCGCGGCCAGAAGCGCGTGCCGCGGCCTCCGGCGAGAATGATGGCGTGCGCGGCGAGCGTTTCGTGGCTGCGTTCTCGCGTCACAGATGCACCACGCGCGACCACGCCGCTTCCGCAATGCGCTCCTCGGTGAGCCGCTGCACGAAGCCGTGCAGGTCCGGCACGTACGCGCGCAGGAGAGTCGTGGGAGAATCCGGCGCAAGCTGATACGCGCCGAGAGCGGCGGGGAACAGCCAGACTTCCGCTGGCGCGAAGGATTCGGCCCCACCTGCAAACTCGATGCGCCCCTTGCCTTCGAGAAAAATCAGCAAATCGAAATGCTCCGGCGAAGTGAAGGCGGCGATTCGCTCGCGGAATTCCCAGCGCTCGGTCGCAAAATGCCGGCACGCCGCATAAAACGTTTCCGTGACCGCGCCGCGCGTAATGCGCACCGGATAGCACAGCCCGCCACCCGCCGCAGCGAGTTCGCCGAACTGCATCACGTCCAGCGCCTGCCGGATATGCAGCGCGCGCGGCTTGCCGTCGGTTCCCACGCGGTTGTAATCGAACACGCGATAGGTGATATCCGAGTGCTGCTGGATTTCGCAAAGCACGACGCCGGGACAAATCGTGTGCGCGGTCCCGGCAGGCACGAAAACGGCGTCGCCCGGATGGACCGCCACGCTTCCAAGACAATTCTCCACAGTGCCATCGACAACGGCGCGCTGAAACGATTCCCGCGTCACGTTGGGATTCAGCCCCACGCGCACTGCCGCTCCCTCGTGCGCGCTGACCACATACCACATCTCGGTTTTCCCGACGCCGCCCGCCGCGGATTCGTGCTTCTCCGCGTACACGTCGTCGGGATGCACTTGCACGGAAAGTTTTTCTTCTGGGAAAATAAATTTCACGAGCAGCGGAATGCGCGGCAAACCGCGCAGGTCCGTCCCGGTCCATTCCTCAGGGAGCGAACGCCACACTTCGCCAAGCGTGCGCCCCGCAAATTCGCCCGAAGCAAACGCGCAATCGTCGCCCGTCAGCCACGCTTCGCCGATGGGCTCCGGTTCATGGGATCGTTCCGGAAACAGGGGAGAGAGATCGCGCGCGCCCCAAATGCGAGGCACGAAAATCGGGGCGAGCCGCGCGGGCGCCCGCCCCGACCGGATGGTTCCCGAATTCACCTGGCCGCTTCCGCCATGGCAAAGAATTGTTCGAGGCGGCGCAGTCCTTCCTCGATGCGATCGATGGAAGTCGCATAGGAAAGCCTGATGTAACCGGGCGTGCCGAAAGCTTCGCCGGGAACGCAGACCAGATGCTGTTTTTCGAGAAGCACTTTCGCGAGCGCCGTCGTGTCCGCGATGCCGTTGCCCAGATGCGCGGCGACGCTCGGAAACGCATAAAACGCGCCGCCGGGTTCGACGCACGTAACGCCGGGGATCGCGCGAAGTCCGGAGACGATGCGGTCGCGC